>JBKJYG010000151.1:0-10706 GCA_046715905.1 Hyphomicrobiaceae bacterium
GGGTGCGGTTGGATTCGTCGGTGATCAGCACGACCGCGTAGAGAAACTCGTTCCAGAGCAGGATGAAGTTCAAGATCACGGTCGTCGCCACGGCCGGCAGCGCGATCGGCAGCGCGACGCGCCAGAAGATCTCCCAGTCCGAATAGCCGTCCATGCGTGCGGCATCGAACAGGTCGGCCGGGATGCGCGCGAAGAAGCTTTCGAGGATGTAGATCGTGAGCGGAAGCTGGATCGCGACGTAGACCAGCGTCAACCCGATCTTGCTGTTGTAGAGGCCGTATTGCACCAGGATCTGGAACAGCGAGATGATCGTGATCTGCGGCGGGAAGATGATGGTCGAGAACAGCACGAAGTAGATCACGCGGTTCAGGCGGAACCGGTAGCGCGCAAGGCAATGAGCCGCCATGGCGCCGACGATGGTGAGGATCGCCACGGCGACAACGACGACTTGCAGCGAGTTGGCGAAGTAGATGCCGTAGTTCGAGTTGAACCACGCATCGGCGAACTTGTCCCAATGCGGCGGGTTGGGAAACCCAAAATGATTGCGATGGATCTCGGTTGTTGTGCGCAGCGACATCATGGCGGCCCAGACGAACGGTCCGGCGGCAAAGGAGGTATAGAGCGTCAGGGCGATCAACAACAGGGCGTGACGGAGGATCAGCATGGCGTCCTCAGTACTCGAGCTTTTCGCGCTGGCGGAAGGACCAGGTCAGCGTCAGCACGGTCGCCAGAACAATCACGAACCACACCGTGGCGATGGTCGAGGGATAGCCCAGATCGAACGTCGACCACTCGAAGGCCCGCTTGTAGACGTAGGTCGAAACGGTCTCCGTGGCCCACAGGGGATTGCCCTTGGTCGTGATCCACACGAGATCGAAGATCTTCATCTTGCCGATGAACGAGAGCACGATGAGATTGAGGAGGGTCGCTCGCACAAGGGGGAAGATGATGAACACGAGCTTGCCGCCCCAGCCGCAGTTGTCGAGTTCGGCCGCCTCGATGACCTCCTTGGGCAAGGAATGGAGCGCGGCCAGCAGAACCACCATGTTGAACCCGACCCACATCCAGCTCGTGACAAATATGAGCGACGGGAGTGCGGACGCGGGATCGCCGAGCCAGGGCCGCGCCCATTGACCCAAGCCGATGGCCCGCAAGCCGACATTCACCGGCCCCCAGTCGTTGTTGTAAATCCAGAGCCACAGGATGCCGACCACGACGTAGGACATCAGCACCGGGGTGAACCAGGCCACCCTGAAGAACCGCGCCCCCGGCACCTTGGCGTAGAGCGCCAAGGCCAGCAGCAGCGCCACCGACACCTCAATCAGCGGCGAGGTGCAGGCCCAGAAAATCGTGTTGCGCACGGCGCGCCAGAAAATATCATCGCGCATCAGCTCGGCGTAATTGGCCAGGCCAACGTACTCCTCCCGCCGCGGCAGCACGCGATGAAAGCTATTCCAGAGGGTGCGAACGGCGGGATACGCCGTGAAGCCGACGTAGAGCGTCAGGGCCGGCAACAGGAACGCGATGATGGTGCCCCACGGCTTACGCAAACCGCTGTCGGGCGCAACCGAGGGTTCCCTGGGCGGCATCGAGCTTTCCCCTTGTGCGGTCTTGGGATCGCGGGGCGCGCGGGGTCCAAACTCGATCGTTGGACCCCGGACCGCTCGAGCCTGTTAATACGCTGCCGTCATTTGCTTGACCGCCTCGTCAACGCCGATGGTGCCTGCCGGAAAGGCGTTGTTGAAGACCTGCGTGAAAACTTCCTTCGGCTTGCCCGTCATCACCTGGACGGGGATGCCGAATTGATACTTCGCGCCGGCGTTGGTCTTTTCAATCATGGCGAAGTAAGCGGCAGCCTGTTTATCCGTCATCTTCGACGGATCGCTTTTGATGCCGGTCTGCACTTTGACGACATCGAGCCAGCGATTGCCCATCTCGGGCGTCAGGAAGGAATTGAAGAAGGCGAGCACCTCCTTGGCGTTCTTGGTCGTGGCGTTGCCGACGTAGCTGCCGCCGACGGCGATCGACCGGCATTCGTTGCACACGGCGCCCGGAACCGCCGGGAACTGCATGATGCCGAGCGGGAAGTCCGTGGGCTGGCCACCCTTGTCGACGGGATTGAAGGCGCGCGAGGTGTACCAGGAGCCGTTGAGGAACGTGAGGGCACCCGGATTTGTATGGAAGTAGCCGTGCGCCTCGGCGAGCTTCAAGGTGGTGAAGGTGGTGGGCAGCATGCCCGCGTCGATCAGGCTCTTGGTCCACTTGAGCGTATCGACGACGCGCGGATCGGTCCAGGCCAGCTTGCCGGCCAGCAACTTGCCATAGTCATCGATGCCCAGCCGTTTCAGCAGCGCCTCATGCACGAGGTGGGCGCCAGGGTAGGGTCGATCGCCGACCCCGAGCGCCATGGGTGTGATGCCCTTGGCTTTGGCTTTCTTGACCATGTCCAGGAATGCGTCCGGGGAAAGCTGCAGGCTCGCCGGCACTTGGATCGCGAGGTCGGACATGCTCTTCGTGTTGTAATAGAGTTCGACCGTCCAGGCCTCGAGCGGCAAACCATAGGGCTTGCCCTTGTGGGCCCAGGCGTCCTTGGCCCAGGGTTCGACCGCCGCCCAGTTCAGCCCGGACAGATCGAGTAGGAAGGCGTTGTCCATGTATTCGATCTGATCAGGCTCAGCATAGAAGATGTCGGGGGCCTGATCGGCTCGGAGGGCTGTCTTCAATCCGGCATAGAGCGCCGTCTTCTCGTACCAGGTTGGCTTGATCTTGATGTTGGGATTCTTGGTCTCGAACTCCTTGATCGCCGCCTCGACGAAGGTGCGCTTGGGCACTTCGGCCGCCCAGTGACTCCAAAAGGTGAGCTCCTTCTGCTGAGCCGATGCGGGCGCCGTCCATGCGCTTGCGAGCAGTAGCGCAACACCCGCCAGTCTGAGCTTGCGTGACATCGTTTCCTCCATGCGAGGCCGGTGGTGCTCCGGCCATCTTATGTGCGCTTGCTGGCCTGTGCCGGTGACAAGTCCCCTCGCGGGTATAAGCGGAATGGTAGTTGACGGACGGCTGCGACGCCAGCGGCACTGTTCAGCCTCACCTTAACCTCTGCGGGCACGGGCGATTGATGCCGGAGCCGGGCTGCCCTGCATGGGCCGTTACCGCTCGTCCCTGGCCTGGCGCCATGTTATCGAAGCTCAGGCCGTGATAGGTTGGCGGTTCGCCCGGTGTTCGGCGCGGCTCAGCCTTGCTGCCAGCCAAATGCGCTGTTGGACAACAGGCCTGCAAAGAAAGCCGAAGAGGGTTCTGTCCAACTTGCAGTCACATCCAGACCAGCGACAACACGGGAACACCCATGACTGGCTGACGCCCGTCAGCCGGCTGCGTCGGGGCCTGGGTTCATGACCTCAAGCAGCCATCCGCAGACGGCCACGAAGCTCATCAAGTCGCCGCAGGATTTCGCGGGCGGCCTGCTGATCATGGTGGTTGCCGCCTTTGCCGTCTGGCTCGGGAGCGAGCTGCCAAGCGGGACCTTCAACGGCATGGGTCCCGGCATGATGCCCCGCTCGGTGGCGATCCTGCTCGGCGGCCTGGGCGGGGTGCTTGTCGCCTATTCGTTTCGGCAGCCCGGCCCGGGTCTCGACGCATGGTCGATCCGCGGCATACTGTTTGTGCTCGGGGCCATTCTCGTATTCGCGTACACGGTCAGACCCTTGGGGATGGCCGTTGCGACACCCTTGGCCATTCTGATCAGCTCGTTCGCAAGCGCCAAGTTCCGCTTGGGGGAGACTTTGCTGTTCACGGTCATCATGACGGCCTTCTGCATCGGCTTGTTCAAATTCGCCCTGCGCCTTTCGATACCGCTAGCGCCCTGGCTTGTCGGGTACTGAGGCCGCATGTTCGATCTGATCGGCAATCTTACTCTTGGCTTTGCGACAGCGCTCTCGCCGAGCAACCTGCTGCTGTGTTTCATCGGCTGTTTCGTGGGGACGCTGGTTGGTGTTCTGCCCGGCGTCGGTCCGATCGCGACCATCGCCATGCTGATGCCGCTGACCTTCAAAGTCGATCCGACGGGCGCGCTGATCATCCTGGCCGGGATCTACTACGGTGCTCAATACGGGGGCTCAACGACGGCCATCCTGATCAACGTGCCGGGCGAGGCGACCTCCGTCGTGACCGCGCTCGATGGCCACGCAATGGCCAGGAGTGGTCGCGCTGGCGCGGCGCTGGGCATCGCCGCTATTGGCTCATTCTTGGCCGGGACGGTGGCGACGCTCGTCATCGCCGCGCTCGGCGGCCCGATGACGAAGCTGGCCCTGGTATTTGGTCCGGCGGACTATTTCTCGCTGATGCTGCTGGGCCTGGCCTTGGCGGTGGTGCTGGCGCGCGGCTCAATTCTGAAGGCCGTCATCATGATCCTGCTCGGCCTGCTGCTGGCAACGGTCGGGACGGATCTCGAGACCGGCCAGGAGCGCCTGACGCTCGGGCTGTCCAGTCTGGCGGACGGTTTTGACTTTGCTGTGCTGGCGATGGGCGTGTTCGGCATCGCCGAGATCCTGCGCAATCTGGACGCGTCCAAGACGCGCGGCGTGACCGAGACCAGCATCGGGCGGCTGCTGCCCTCGATGGCGGACTTGAAGGCTTCGACCGGGCCGATGCTCCGCGGGACGCTGCTCGGCTCGGTTCTCGGGATCCTGCCCGGCAACGGTGCCGTGCTGGCGCCGTTTGCGTCCTACACGCTGGAGAAGAAGCTCGGCCCCGATCCGAGCCGTTTCGGCAAAGGCGCCATCGAGGGGGTGGCCGGACCGGAATCGGCCAACAATGCCGGGGCTCAAACGTCCTTCATCCCGCTGCTGACGCTGGGCATTCCGCCCAACGCCGTGATGGCCCTGATGGTCGGCGCCATGACCATCCACGGCATCGTTCCAGGCCCCCAGGTGATGACCCGAAATCCCAGTTTGTTCTGGGGTCTCATTGCATCCATGTGGATTGGCAACCTGATGCTTCTGATCATCAACTTGCCGCTGATCGGACTCTGGGTGCGCTTGCTCAAAGTGCCCTATCGCCTGATGTTTCCGGCGATCCTGGTGTTCTGCTGCATTGGAATTTATTCGATCAACAATAATGCCGATGACGTGGTGGCCATTGCCGGCTGCGCGCTCGGCGGCTATGCCCTCATTAAACTCGGCTTTGAGCCTGCGCCCTTGCTCATGGGCTTCGTCCTTGGCAAGCTGATGGAAGAAAAGTTACGGCAGGCGCTCGCCATCTCGAGAGGGCGGTTCATCACATTTTTCGAGGAACCTCTGTCGGTCGCGTTTTTGACGCTGGCGCTGATCATGATCGTCATCGCGCTGCTGCCCGCCATCAGTAAGCGTCGCCAGAACGTGTTTGCCGAATAGAGCGTCCCGCGGGATCGGATCAAGGAGACGACATGATCAACAAGCGCCGCATCCTCACTCTCGTGCTTGGTTTGCCGTTGTCCATCCTGGATGGTGTGGCCATCGCGCAGACCTATCCCACGAAGCCCATCACGGTGATCGTGCCGTTCGCAGCGGGAGGTCCGACCGACGTGGTGGCGCGCCTCGTCGGCGAACACATGTCCCGCACGCTCGGCCAGCAGCTGATCATCGAGAACGTCGGGGGGGCGGGCGGCTCGACTGGAATGACGCGCGCGGCCCAGGCGACCCCCGACGGCTATACGCTGGCGGTCGGTAACATGGGCACGCAGTCGGCCGCACCGGCGCTTTATCCCAACCTGAAATACGATCCCGCGACGAGCTTCGACCAGATCGGCATTGTCAATTTCACGCCACAGATGATCGTGTCGAGAAAGGCCATCGAGGCGAAGAACCTGAAGGAGCTGCTCGATTATCTCAAGGCAAACCAGAGCACGATCACCTACGGGCACGCCGGGGTCGGCTCGATCTCGCATGTCGCGGGCACGCTCTTCAATGCCCAGTTCGGCTTCAAGCCGGCGCTGGTTGCCTATCGCGGCACCAATCCGGCTCTCATCGATCTGGCCGCGGGCAAGATCGACTACATGCTCGACCAGTCTCTCAACGTTATTCCACAAATTCAGGGGGGCACCATCAAGGGCTATGCGGTTGCCGCCCCGGAACGGCTGAAGAGCATGCCCGACGTCCCCACGACCAAGGAGGCCGGCCTCGATTTCATCTTCAGCGCCTGGAACGCGATGGTGGGGCCGAAGGGACTGCCGCCCGAAATCCGCACCAAGATCGTCGACGCCCTGAACAAGGCGCTGGATGATGGGCCGTTGCAGAAGCGCTACGAGGAGCTCGGCAGCACGGCACCCAAGGTCGCGGAGCGCGGTCCGGCCGGCCTGCAGAAGTTGGTGGAGACCGAGATGGCTCGCCTGGGTCCGCTGCTCAAGGGAAGCGGCACGCCCCAGTAGAGCGCCGCGGTCAGGGGTTGAGCTAACGATCACGTGCGGAAGAGATAGATCGGGCTCGACCACATGCGATGGCCGTTTTCCTGCTGGACGCGAACATAGAGCCGCGTATCGCCGGTTGCGCGAACGGCGATGCGGCGATGTAACGTGACGTGGTGCTGTCCCATCGTATCGGGCAATCGCTGCACGCTCACCCTGCGCTCAAGTCCGCCTGCGGGAAAGACCCGCGGCTCGCGACCCAGTTCCGCGAGATCGATCTCGCCTGACACCGGCCCTGTCTTGAAGCAGAGCCGCCCTGCCTGTGGCGTTTCAAGCCAGAGATCGATGGCGCCATAATTCCCCGTCGTCACAGCCTTCCAGGACACCGACGTGCGATCTTGCTGCTGGATGCCGCGATCGAGGTTCCAGTTGTTGATCATTCCAACGCGCTGCACGTGATTGCCGTCCAGGGTCAACAGGCCATCCCAGGTGGTCGTGCGCGCGCGACCGCGGTATTCCGCGCCCTCATAGCTCAGGCGCACCCGTGACCCAAGGTCAGCGTCGCTGTACGGTCGCAGGGTCTCGATGCGGTCTGGACCATCGAAGACGTCGATGCGCTCGATCGGCGCCGAGCCAACGACCTCAACCGCGAGATCGACCGTGTCTGCCGTGACGCGGGCAATGTCGCCCATCTCGAGCCGGCGGGTCTTTTCGGATGGCGCGGAACCCAGGCTGGGGTCACGCTCGAACACGTCGGCGTCCTGAAAGAGGGTCGCGCAGACGCTCAGAACGGCGCGGTTTCCCGTCGTTGCATAGTGACGCCGCCGGCGCATGGCTTCGAAGATGGCGTCCCGGTCGAGCCGCTCGGCCAGAAAGCACGTGAGGCCGCCGTAGCTGCCGAAGAACGAGGCGCCTGGGTAGCACGCGCCCGGCCGGCCCTTATGCCCGTCGGAGTTGGCTACAATGCCGACGCGATAGTTCTTCTCGAACGCATCGTGCAGGATCCACTCGAACGTGCCCCACGCGGAGTGAACCTCCACAGCCGTCTCGAGCGCCGCGTCATGGGCGAATTTGATGTCCGCGTACCGGCCGCCGACATGGGCAACGACGACGCAATCCCGGCCCTGAAGCCGGCCAAACAACGCATGGGCATCGTGCGCGTCGGTTGGCTCGTCGGCCATGTCGTCGTCGTGTGTGATCTGGGCATGGCTGGAGCGGAAAATCGGTTCGCCCTCGTGCCTGAAGTGAACGTTGCGGTCGCCGCCGACGGCTGTATTGGCCGACCACTCGTAGCCGGGGATGCAGACAAAGTGACCCGGCCTGTCGAATTCAGCCGAGAGCGCGTTCAGGTGTCGCCAGAACGCCTTGGTGATCTGGAAGTCGTTACCCTGATGACCCGTGACATCGAGATGCGCCTTGTCGCGGCCGAACTCGAAATACGCGCGCGCGGTGTTGGTGCCGAGCGTCTCGTTGGATTGCCCATGCGTGTCGCCCCAGAAGTGAACGAGGCGCGCATCGGGCGCGGCCACGCGCAAGGGATTGGAGCAGCACAGATCCAAACCGTCGCGATCGCGCACGCGGATCGCAATGTCGCCGGGATTTGCACTGGAAAGCCCTGCGATAAGGACGCCGAATGTGCCTCGTGTAAGGGCGACGGTGCCCGGCAGCCCGTCGATCGCGCCATTCGAGACAAGCTGCACCTCCCGCTCGACCTGGTCGCTGGGATTGCCCCATTTGTCGTCAACCTTGATGGCCAGCCGAAAAGGCTCGCCGGCCCGCACCAGGGTTGGCAGGATCGCCGCCCACTTGATGCCGGGGCCGGGCACGATCTCGATCCGCGGGCTCTCCGGCAGGGCCACGTAATCGTAGGTGGCGATCGGATCGGCCAGCACGTGGAACTCGAACGCGGTCTCGCAGTAGGTTTGCACGCGGATGCCCGGTGAGCCAAAGCGCCGGTCGCCGAAGCGGATGGTAATGGTGTCGCCCGGCGCCAGGAAATCCTTGACGATGCCGATATAGAGCGAGCGGCTCCACGGACGAATGTTGCGCTTGAACTCCCACTTCGTTTCCAGCGTGGCACCGTTCGACGCTTCAACGGTTGTGAAGCCGGGCCACGTGGGATCGGTGAACTGCACGGGCCCGAAGTCGGAGGCGAAACGAAAGCCAATCTTGATCGAGCCGGTATCGTCGATGCCGAACCGGCCGGCGGTGTAGACGAGAACGAAGCTCTGCCAGGAGCCGGCCTCGAAGCGGCCGCCCGGTTCGAGCGTGGCTCGGCCCATGAGGTCTGGCCGATAGTCGGAGGTCGGCATCGGGCAATCTCTGCAGCATCTGAGACAAGATGATTAGCACACAGCGCCACGCCGCATGGGCGTCCCGATTACGGACACCGATCGGCGACCCTGCATCGCGCGCGATCGCGCCGGCGCTACTCAAATGCCGCGATCACGGCGTCCGCGTTTGTCACGATCGAGACGTTCTGCAAGGCGTAATCGATGGCAGCGCGATGCCAGTCGGCATTCATGGTGGCGCAGCAGTCCTCAGGCACGATCATCCGATAGCCCTTGTCGGCGCCGGTGCGGGCCGTGTGCTCGATCGACATGTTGGTCCAAGCTCCGGTGACGATGATCGTGTCGCGTCTTCCGCTTTTCAGGACGGTTTCGAGGCGCGTGCCTTCCCAGGCGCTCATGCGCATTTTCTCGACCACATGGTCGCCGGGCTGCGGCTCCAAGCCAGCGACCGGTGCCGCTCCCCAGGTCCCGCGCACCATGGCGTTGGCCTCGACCAGTCCCGTGAACAGCGGCGCGTTGAGGGTGAGGCCCGGCGCCCCCGGTTCGACCACGAACCATACGTGAATGACCATGACGCCGCGCTTCCGGCACGCCTCGGCGAGCCGCTGGGCGTTGGCGATCGCGTTCTGCTGGCGGCAGTGCGCCGGCGATCCGGAGGCCGCGAAAGCGCCGCCCTCGGAGATGACGTCGTTCTGCATGTCCTGGATGATGAGGGCACAGCGAGCGGGATCGAGCCGGTCGAGTGCCGGGGAGAGCGGTGCGGGTTGCGCGAGCGAGGCCGGATCGGGGGACGGGAAGGCCGGCGCGGGCCGGGATGCCGAGGCTGTTGCACCGCCGCCGGCGTGAACCGAGGCGCTCGCCACTTGCGCGCGCATGTAAGGCTCAAGCCGCGGGCCCACCCTGGTCCTCAACGCAAAAACCGACTGCGTGGCGCAAATGTAAAGTGTCTTAAAGTCGGGATCGCCCCAGGTCAGATTGGCGGCCATCTCGGGCACCTGGATCTTTCCGATCCGCTCTCCCGAGGCCGCGTAGACCCAAAGGCCGCCGGGGGCCGTGACCCAGATGTTGCCGAGGGCATCGCATTTCATGCCGTCGGGCCGGCCTGCTTCGTGCTCGGACACGATACCGCTGGCGAACACCCGTCCATTCGCAAGCGCGCCACGCGGGTCAACATCGAACACGCGGATCAGCGCCTGCACGGTATCGTTGACATAAAACAGCGTCTCGTCGGGCGAGAAGCACACGCCGTTGGGCTGATCGAACATGAAGCGATCCACCATCAGCTCAGAAGAGCCGCCACCGGGCGGCAAGCGATAGACACCCTGGAACCCGAGCTGACGCGGACGCTCGACGCCGAACCCGGGCATGCGGCCGTACCAGGGGTCGGAGAAATAGATGGCTCCATCCGACTTGACGCAGACGTCGTTGGGGCTGTTGAGCTCACGGCCCTCGAAGTGGGAGGCCAGCACGTCGCGCCGGCCGTCGGGGCGTTCGCGCACGAGGCTCGAAGTGGCGTGCTCGCACACGATCAAGTTCAAGTCGTGATCGTAAGTCATGCCGTTGCACTTGTTGGAGGGCCGCATGACCTCGCGAACGCCGCCCTGTTCGTCCCAGCGGCGGCGCACGTCGGCGGGCATGTCGGAGAACAGCAAGTGGTGGTCGATCGGATGCCAAATCGGCCCTTCCGTGAACGTGAAACCCGTCCCGATCGGGACCACCGCCGACTCCGGATCGACTGCCTCCTCGAATGCGCCCTGCAGCACGACGTGTGACATCAGGCGAGCCCTTCCCTCGTTCGATCCCGGCCGTTGCGGAACCAATCATCGCATGCGTGGGCTTCGAGTAACGAAGGAAAATCGGTGCGGGTCAGCGTCCAAAAAATCGAAAGCGCACAGGATATCTGGGAATGGAAGCGCGCCGCTCGGGCGACTTATCCCCGCCGGGGCGGCAGCTCGTAGTCTGGTCCCACTCGCATCACCGAGGGGGCGCGTCCGGAGACGGTCCTGATGAGCGGTGCGGGGGCTGTTCCCGGGGTTAGG
>JBKJYG010000152.1:0-2755 GCA_046715905.1 Hyphomicrobiaceae bacterium
GAGCGGCATGCCAGCGCAAGCCGCAAGCAGCGTGCATAGGGTCAAGGAGGCCAACAACGAAGCATGTTTCAGCCCGGTTGCTGCGGGCAGGAAAGCGTCGAGCTTCATTGAAACCACCATTCGATCAGGGCGCGGCAGGCCACTTGAGTGAGGAGTGCGTAGCGGCGCCGGTTAACGGCTGAGAAAGGGTCGTGCTGCTAGGTTTGACCGATAGGGTGATTCTACCGGCTGCAACCTTTGTGGCGTTTCGGTTCTCCTCGGTATCCACAGTGGCGCGGGACAGGTCGTCCGCGACCTTGGCTCGCCCGGCGGGAGGCAGCATTGGCCACATCAAGCGATGTCGATAGGGCTGAGATCACGACTGAATTTGACGGGAAAAAGTGGCACTCCCAGGTCGAGCGGGCCTTCAAGGCTTGGGCCGATGCGCCGGCCGATGCTCAAAATTCCTTGTTGCTTTCGGGCCCGGTCCTGATCTGGGCAGAAGGTTGGATGCTGACGCACCCAGAACAGGTCGGGCCCGACCGCAAGCAATACATCTTGCGCGGTCTTGGCGAGCAATCGCGGAAAAATGCAGCACTGCGCGTGGCATTTAGCGATGATGCGGTGCCCCGCGGTGGCCGCATGAACCGGCTCGTCATGGCGGTTGCATTTTTCGCGGCGGTCGGCCTCTCGGGAAGCCTCGTCAAGGACGCGGTCCAGCGGGCCTCCTTGGCACGTGCA
Organism: Hyphomicrobiaceae bacterium; assembly: GCA_046715905.1. Classification (GTDB taxonomy): domain Bacteria; phylum Pseudomonadota; class Alphaproteobacteria; order Rhizobiales; family Hyphomicrobiaceae. The sequence continues at coordinate 721 of JBKJYG010000152.1, forward strand.
TCGCCCGGCGAGGACGTGCAGGCTGACGTCTCATCGTTTCCGCCTGCCCTGCGTCCCATGACGGCCGAGGCGAACGATGCGGTCGCCTTGCCAGGCATCCTCGTTCAGCCGGCTTTGGCCAGCAAGGCAGTGGCGCTGTCCGAGAGGGACGCCAATGCTGAGCGTCAGCGCGGCCTCGACGGCACTCGGAAACTGGCGGCCCTTTCGCGTGAGTTCGCCGGCCAGGGTGATCGGAGATTCGCGGTGTGGCTAGCTTTGGAGGCGATGGCTGAAACGGAGGCGCGCGCGGGTGTCGTCGCCGGCGCCACGGAAAGCACAGAAGGCACCACGAGCCTGTTTGCCGCGCTCGTAACCCGCAAACGGCTTCTCAGTCGAGGAGATGGCCTAGCCAAGAGTTCAACTCCGGTGTTCTGCAACGGGGCTCGCGGCGTCGTGGCTTCTATCAATGGGGACCGCCTCCGGGCCTGGGACCTTGGGGGCGATGCCCAACCTGCAACGCTTTCCACGAAAAGTGCTCTGTGGCGGTCGGCGGCCGTCAGTCGGGACTGCGACCTCGTAATGTCGCGAACCGACGACTACGGTCTTGAGATCGTGTCGCTGCGACGAGGCCGTCCCTTGGCCAAACTCATGGGCCATCAGGCCGATGTAGTGGGCAATGCCTTTCATCCGACCTTGGCGACCGCTGTTTCGGCATCCAGGGATTCGACCGCGAGGTTGTGGGACGTTGACGCCGGTAGGCTGAAAGCGGAGTTGAGGGGGCACGATGACAGCCTCGCCGGTGCTGATTTCAGCCCCGACGGCCAGCGTATCCTCACCTGGTCCGACGATAAAACCGCGCGGCTGTGGGCGTCCGATACCGGACGTCTGCAGGTGATCCTGGATGGCCATCAGGGGGCGCTCACCGGGGCGATGTTCACCCCCGATAGCCGCGTCGTGTTGACCACGTCTAACGATGGCTTTGTCAAGCTTTGGGATGCAACCACAGGGTTGTGTTTGGCAACTCTGAAATCGGAGACATCAAGCATCATTTCGGCGAGCTTCAGCGCCGACGGACGCCGGATTGCGACCTTGCTTCTGGATTCGAGCGTGGTCCTCTGGGATCGGGAAACACGATCCCAGATCTCTGAGCTCAAGGACCCGTCAGCTTCGATCGTGAGCGTCAAGCTATCGCCGGACAGCCGTTGGGCGATTACGACGTCGTGGAGCGGCAAGGCCGTGCTTTGGTACGAGACCGGGCGCAAGGTTGCCGAGTTGAATCAAGTGGAGGCCGCGGCTGCGGCTGTCAGCTTCTCAAATGACGGCCAGCACCTATTTGTCCTCGTGCAGGACGGATCGATGTTGACGTGGCCGATCTTCCCGAGCCTGGAGGAAACCGTAGCGCATGCGGTTAGCACGGCTGGGCCGTGTCTCTCATCGGACGAGCGCACTACGTTCAACATGAGGGGTCCGGCACCTGCTGCCTGCCGACGCACGGCCGACGCCACCCCGGCCCGCTGAAGACGAGGCCATGCGACGGACAATGATGTCCGCGTGGTCGGAATTGTCCAGAAGCTGCAGATTTGCCGACAAGTAATTCAACTCACCTCGAGGCGGCTCCCCGAACTGTCCGGCGCGACCGCGTTTAAAGGCGTTTGACCCATCGCAACTCCGCTTCGCCCGCTCTGGCAACGCGTGCACAACCCGTGGACAAGGCGTTCTCGCCAGGCTCTGCCCCGTCGCGAAGCTGGCTGAACCTACTCTCGTTCCGCTAAACGGTGCCGTGCATCTGGCTGAATGGGTCGGTCGAGCCTGTCAGCACCGCACGCGAGGCGATGGAAGTGTACGTCATTGCCAACGCGGATGAGTGACGGAGCGAGGCTTGATGGTCTGCAAAGTGAAGACGCCCGCGACTTGGATCTGCAATGTCGGCTGGCTGTGTCTCATTGCAATGGCGCTGTCGCTGACGCTTGCGCGAGATGCCCGGTCAGAGCCTGGTGAACGGTCTAGCACGATCTTGCGTATCCCTGCTTAAGCGGTGCTGCCCATCTCGCGCCAG
>JBKJYG010000153.1:0-3464 GCA_046715905.1 Hyphomicrobiaceae bacterium
CAGCTAGGAAGCACCTGGGAAGCACCTGGGAAACACCTAATTAGCAATCTGCGGAGGGTCGCCGCAACGCAATTTTGGACGAATTAAATGTTAACAATGAGTTGAATGGCTGGCGGCAAGTCCCGGAAACCCTGAGAAACCGATTTCCCACCCTTCACACGGGTGGGGTCACAGGTTCAATCCCTGTCGCGCCCACCAGCATTGCGCTGGGTTGATCCTTTAATATCCAACGCTGCCGCACCGAACGTCGGCTGTCCCCGCTTTCGGATATCCGAAGTCCTTGGATGCTGCGGAGAGGTTTCTGTGCGAAGTCTTGATGTGTCGCCGGCACCGACTTCGCGCGGTTTATCTGTCGCGAGTTGGCGAGCGGCAAAGGCGATGTTGTCCAATCAGGTTGACCCAAATGAACGGCACAACTGCCGCGTTGCCGCCGTCGTCGCGGTTCTCTGTTTGGCGACGGGTCGCTCGAGGGATAGCCTACGTGCTCGCGATCGTTGTGGCGCTGCTTGGCAGCGGCTTCGTTCTCCTTCGCCAGACGGTGGCGCCACTCTCAGGTGCCATGACACTCCCAGGCCTTCGCGGCCCCATCGAGGTCATGATGGGCCCAGACGCGATACCGCATATTTTCTCCCGAGGCCACGAGGACGCTTATCTGGCGCTGGGTTTCCTGCATGCGCAGCATCGTTTGTGGCAGATGGAGCTGATGCGTCGCGCCGGCCAAGGGCGGCTCTCGGAAGTATTCGGTGCTGCAACCCTCGACCGTGATAAGTTTATCCGCACGCTCGGCCTCTATGAGCATGCCCGCCAATCGGTCACGCGACTGTCGCCCGCAGCCCGGGTGATCCTCGATGCCTACACCAACGGCGTCAATGCGTGGCTGTCGCGCGTAACCCGCTTTCTCGAGCCTCGTCTCCCGCCAGAGTTCCTGTTGCTTTGGCACGAGCCAGAGCCCTGGCAGCCCGCCGACAGCCTTGTCATTCTCAAGATGATGTCCTTGCAACTCGGTCGCAACCTCGACAAGGAGATCGACCGGTTGACGTTTGCCGCGTTTGGCCTCTCGCCCGCGGAGATCGAGGACCTCCTTCCGACCCAGTCGCAATGGGGGGCGCCGCCGCTGCCTGACATCCGCACCCTCTATCCGCTGCGTAAACCGGAGGGGCCGGTGAATGGACCTCGCGCGGAAGCCAGTGTGTCGATCGCTGACGGTGCATCGAACAACTGGGTCGTTGCGGGCGCAAGAACGCAATCGGGAAAGCCGCTGCTCGCTGGCGATCCGCATCTGCGGCTTTCGGCTCCGTCCATCTGGTATCTCGCACACCTCGCGATCGAGCAGACCGGTGGCTCATTTGCGAACCTCGTCGGCGCCAGCCTGCCGGGGACCCCCGTCGTTCCACTCGGGCGGGGCGACACATTTGCCTGGGCGCTCACGAACACCGAGACCGACGTTCAGGACCTGTTTGTCGAGAAGCTCAACCCATCGAACGCCCGCCAATACCTAACTCCAGACGGTTGGCGCGAACTCGATCGGCAAACACTTACGATCCGTGTGCGGGGCGCTCCAGACATCACGATAGAGCGGCTCGTGACACGACATGGGCCCGTCATTTCCTCTGTCTATCGCGGCCTTGATCGCATGCTGACGCCCGGTCATGTGATCGCCTTGGAGTGGACAGGGCTCTCTGACGATGATGCGACCGTGGCGGCGGGGCTATTCGCTGCAAGTATCCGAACGGTCCGCGACGCTTTCGAGCGTACGCGGCCGACTGTTGGGCCAATGCAGAGTATGGTGGTCGCCGACACTGCCGGCGACATTGGTTTGATCGCCCCTGGACGCATGCCGATCCGCGCTGCAGCCAACGCTATTTCCGGCAGAACTCCCGTGCCCGGCTGGGATGCGCTTTACGACTGGAACGGCTTCGTCCCCTTCGAGGCGCTACCACGGATCGAAAATCCTGCCTCGAACGCCATCGGCACGACCAACACGCGCATGGTGCCGCCAGATTTTCCGCACATCCTTACATGGGACTGGGGACCGCAGTTCCGTCAACAGCGTTTGGAGGACCTTGTCTTGAACCGCAGCAACCATGACGAGAAAACGATGCGTGCGGCGCAGCTTGACGTTATTTCGCCCGCGGCTGTCCGTCTCGTGCCGCTGATGACGGCGGCGGCGCGGACCGCGTCGCTGAGTAGCCGGGCAGTCGCCGAACTGGATGCGCTCGGCGCTTGGGACGGTGGCATGCACGCCAGCCTCCGCGAGCCCCTGATTTTCACGGCTTGGCTGCGCCAGGCGATTGATCTCGTGTGGCGGGACGATCTTGAGGGTGCGGCATCGCTTTCGCTCGACGAGCGCACGTTAGCGTTGATGCGGCTGCTGGAGGGTCGGCCGATGGCGCGCGACTGGTGCGACGATCGCACGACGCCAGCCGTCGAGCCGTGCGGAGAGATCATGGCTCGGGCGCTGGATCAAGCGCTCCTCGGCCTGGACCGGGATGTTGGCGGCGACCGTCGCAACTGGCGATGGGGTGACGCGCACTACGCAGATGGCGTGCATGAGCCTTTAGGCCGGCTCCCGATCGTGGGCGCGTTTTTCAACGTGCGCGTGCCGAGCGCCGGCGGCCTGTTCACACTCAACCGTGGCAAGTCCTACCTCACTTCGCCTGAGCCTTATGCCAGCCGAGATGCCACGACATTTCGCGCCATCTACGATCTGGCAGACCTCGAAGCGTCCATTTTCATACAGTCGACGGGGCAGTCCGGCAACCCGTTTTCGGAACACTACCGCTCGTTTGCCAAGCGCTGGGCGAACGGGGATTATGTCACCATACCCACGCGGCGCGAGGTCATCCGGCAGCAGGTCACCGGCACATGGCGCCTGTCGCCGCCAGATCCCTGATCGGTTCGAATGGCCTTGAAGCGACTTGATCGGTTGAGCCTCGGTGGTTGACCAGTCGGAACGTCGGCTCGTTTTGCAACTTTAGTCTGTTGCCAGAGCCATTCCATCATTGCCGAAGACGTGCGCCATGCGCGCATCGAGATAGAGAGGACGGCGCTCACCGACCGGCAGGATCGCGTCACCGGCAAAGCGCGCGAAGATCGGCTTGTCGATGCCGGGAAGCTTTGCGATCACGATGGTTTCCGCGCCCAGTGACTCGACGCGCACGATTTCGGCTTTGATAGCCAACGCCTCGCCGTCGACCGACGGCGTCTGCAACACATGCTCCGGCCTGATGCCGAAGGTAACGGATGTGCCCGGCCCCAGTGATGGGCATCGAAGGGCGCCCAATTCGATTTCGCTGGCTCCGATCTTCAGACCGCGCCCGCCCGCTCTGTCCGTCACCAGGGCCGGGACGAGGTTCATCGGCGGATTGCCCAGAAAGCTCGCGACGAAGGTGCTGGCGGGGTGGCTATAGACGTCGAGGGGTGGCCCGACCTGGGCAATGCGGCCGCCGTTCATGATGCAGATG
>JBKJYG010000154.1:0-4981 GCA_046715905.1 Hyphomicrobiaceae bacterium
CAAACTTCATCACCCCGGTGGTCATGGGCCTTCCGGTGCATGCTTGCGAGCCGACCGCCCCAAAGCAGACACGTCGGCTCGGGCGCGAGGCTTGCGTGACCCGGCAAACCTCGATGACTCCGCAAATTGAGGCGCCCGCGCCCCCGTGACGAAGCAACGATCGCAGTAGTCGGCCACTCATACTCGGACCTCTCCCAGCGCGCAACACGGCGCTGCACCGAGGTCGAGGCCCGGCGTTGCGGGAAAGGCAACGTCGGTGGGATTGCCGCAGGTGTCGAGCGCAGGCGCTCCCCGGGCCGGGATGAGGCGGTCGGAATGGCTCCAGGAAACCGGCCCAGGCGCCTTGACATTGGCGCCCCGCCGTCAATCATACCGCATGTCCACGCCGCCCAATGCGCCTGCCAGTGCGACGCTTGATCCGGCGGAGGTTGCCCGGTTTGCCCGCCTCGCCGCGGAATGGTGGGATGCGTCGGGCAAGTTCCGTCCGCTGCATCAGATCGGTCCGGCACGGCTGCAGTTCATCCGCGACCGCCTGGTGGCGCAGTTCCCGCCAGTCAGTCGCGGCTTGCGACTGCTGAATGGGCTTTCGATTCTCGATGTCGGCTGCGGCGGCGGCCTGATCTGCGAGCCGCTCGCGCGACTGGGCGCCCGCGTCACGGGCATCGATCCGGCGAGCGAAAACATCCACGCTGCCCGCGTGCACGCTCAAGCCCAGAGTCTCGACATCGAGTATCGAGCGATGGTCGTGGAAACTCTGGCGGGCGAGGGTGGCAGGTTCGACGCGGTGCTCTGCCTGGAAGTGGTCGAGCACGTGCCCGATCCCGCCGCATTTTTAAAGACGTGCGCCGGTCTCGTGCGGCCGGGCGGATTATTCATCGTTTCGACCCTCAATCGAACGCTCAAAGCCTATGCCCTGGCGATCGTCGGCGCAGAGTATGTGCTGCGTTGGCTGCCCGTGGGCACTCATCAATGGGAACGCTTCGTGACGCCAGACGAGATGGCGCGCTACTTATCGGCGGCGGGTCTTGGACGAGCCTCGTTCGAGGGCCTGGTCTACGCTCCATTGCAGGATCGCTGGTCGCTCTCGCCGGATACGGATGTCAATTATCTGGCAGCCGCCGCCAAGCCGGCTTGAAGGTTAGTGAGGCCTCAATGCTGGACGAGCTGTTGAGGCCCGTGATCGATGTTCCGCTCAAGGCAATCGCCCTGCGGCTGCAGAGGATCGGGGTGACCGCGGATCAGGTGACCCTCACGGGGGGTGCGGTGGGGATCGCGTCGGCGGCGGCCATTGCGGCAGGCTGGTTCACGGTCGCCCTGCTGTTGATCGCGAGCAATCGCGTGGCGGATGGCGCTGACGGCGCACTTGCCCGGCTCTCCGGCCCGACCGATCGGGGAGGCTTCATGGACATCAGCCTCGATTTTGTCTTCTACGCCGCCGTGCCGCTGGCCTTCGCCGTGTTCGACCCTCCCGGCAACGCGCTGGCGGCGGCCGTGCTGCTGTCAGCCTTCCTGTCCAACGGTGCGGCGTTCTTCGCCTTTGCCATTATCGCGGCAAAGCGGGGCGAGTTCACGCACGGCCGGCAAGGGCCTAAATCGTTTGTCTATGTGGCAGGCCTAGCGGGAGGTACGGAGACGATCATCGCCTTCGTGCTGATGACGATGTGGCCCGCTCAGTTCCCGGCCATCGCCTGTGCTCTTGCGATCCTTTGCTTTGCTTCGGCCGGTGGCCGACTTCGTCTTGGCTGGCGCGAGTTCACTGATAGGCCCTGACCCCCGTCAACTTTGGGCCATGACGGGGGACGCTATGCTCTCGATCATGACGTTGATACAGGCCGGTTTGCCGCTCGCCAACGCGCGCTCGATTGCGGCCGGCAGTTGCTCTGCGCGCTCGACCAGCTCGCCGTGTCCGCCGAGCGCCGTCACGACCTGGTCATAGCGGGTGGGCAGCAGGGCGCACCCGTGCATGCGCTCGCGACCATAGTCACGCAACTGGATCTGGCTTTCGGCGTTCCAGCAGGCGTCGTTTCCAACGATCGCAACGAAGGGAAGGTTGTGACGCACGGCGGTATCGAATTCGGCCATGTGGAAGCCGAACGTACCGTCACCCAGGACCGCGATCACCGGCGCCGAAGGCTCGATGCGGCGGGCGGCAATCGCCATCGGGATCGAGCCGCCGATGGAGCCGGCGACGCTGTTGATCAGGCGCCGGCCGACCGGCAGCAGACTTTGCCCCCATTGCGCGAATTCGCCGCCATCGCAGATGAGCACGGTGCGCGGGTCACGCTCGACCACTGGACGCAACGCCTTGAACACCTGCGCGGGATGCAAATGGGCTTCGGACCGCGATGTCATGTTGCCGAGCGCCGCGGGGCGCCCGTCGATCAGCGCCCGTGCCTCGCGCAACCAGCCGTGCTCCCTATGGGCACCCCGGCCAGCGCGGCTGAGGAGGGCGGATCCGGCGGCATCGGTATCGGCAACGGTGCCGATGAGCAGAGCGGGGCCCTGCTCGCGAGCCGCGCGTTCGATCAAGGCGCCTTCGGGATCGATGGCGATAAGGCGCACGTTGCTGCTGTAGCCAGCGCCCTTGGCCCACTTCAGGGTGAAGTCGAGCGCCTTGCCGAGCAGGATGATGAGGTCGGCGCGCTCGATGACATCGGCCAGGCGGCCGAGCGTCGCGTCGCTGTAACCCCGAGGGCTCTCGATCACCGCGGTGGGAACCCCGGTGGCTGCTTCCAGCTCGGCGAGCAGGCGGCGGCCTTTTTCCGATGACAAATGCGGCCCGGCGAGAATCACGGGCCGCGTGGCCCCTGCCATGGTCGCCAGGATGGCGTCAGCCATGGCGTCAGAAAGCGCGATGGGGCGTGCCCGCGCCGCAGCCTGCTCTGGCCATTGAATGGCATTGGCCTCGACGGCCTCATCAAGCAGATCGGACGGCAAGCTCAAGTGCACGGGTCCAGGCCGCCCCGAGGAAGCGATGCGCAGCGCCTCGGCCAGATCAAGGCCCAGGGTTGCCGCCGATCTGGCCATCCAGGACGCCTTGGCAACCGGTGCTGCCATCTCCGCTTGCCGAATTTCCTGGAAGCCGCCGCGGCCCAACTCCCATGTCGCGGCATGTCCCGAAAGCAGCACCATGGGGGATTCGGCCGCCAGGGCCGTGAAGAGCGCACCTACGGCATTGGCATGGCCGGGACCGCCGGTGACCATGGCGATACCGGGCTGGCCGGTGAGCCGCCCCCAGGCGTCCGCCATGTGCACGGCGGCGGCCTCATGCCGAACATGCACCAGATCGAGCTTGGCCTCGAGTGCGGCATCGAAGATCGACATGATGTGGTTGCCGGACAGCGTGAAGACCGTGCTATGCCCCAGTCGCTCAAGGCTTTGGGCAACGATATCGGCTCCGCGCAGCGCTCGTGTCATCTCAAATCCTTTGGCTTTGGTTCCGACCTCGGGTTGTGAACAGAATGGAGAGATTGCGGGTTCTCGTCTACTGTCCAAGGTTCCAAACGCCAGTGCTGCACTCTTTCGGTGAACGCAACCCTGATGACCCTGCCGCTCTCGATTCTCGATCAGTCGCCCATCATTGGGTCGGCCTCCGCCTCGGCCGCCATTCAATCCACGATCGAACTCGCGAAGCTGGCGGACCGGCTGGGCTATGATCGCTATTGGTGCGCGGAGCATCACGCGCTGCTCGGCTTGGCCGATGCGGCACCCGAAATACTTCTGGCGCGTCTGGGCGCGGAAACGCAGGGCATCCGGCTCGGAACGGGCGGTATCATGATGCCGTATTACGCGCCCTTCAAAGTCGCCGAGCAGTTTCGCATGCTTGAGGCGCTCTACCCAGGCCGCATCGATCTGGGGCTCGGGCGGGCGCCCGGCGGTCATCCGCGAACGGCCCGCGTGCTCTTCGATGGCCGCCCGATCGATACCGAGGAAGGGTTCTTCAACCAGTTGGCCGAGCTGTCGGCGATCTTCAAGGGTACGGTGCCCCCCGGTCATCCGTTGCACGGGCAGATCGCCAACCCGGTCGTTCCCACCATGCCGCAGATGTGGGTCTTGGGCTCGAGCAACGGGGGTGCTTCGTTCGCCGCGCATCTCGGCATGCGCTTTGCCTTCGCCCATTTCATCAATGCTTATTCGGGGGCGGACATATCGCGGGCCTATCGCACTCACTTCCGCGCTGGACATGAGGAGAAGGCGCACCTGGCGCTGGCCATGCTGGCCGTCTGCACGCATGACGAGGCCGAGACCCAAGCCGTCGAACGGGCCATGCTGATGCGGTGGGCCATGACCGCACTGGGCCATAATCGGCCCGTGCCTACGGTCGAGGAAGCGCTGGCGCACCAGATGTCGCCGCAAGAGGAGAGGCTGGCCGAGCGGGACAGGCCGCGCGCGACCATCGGCAGCCCGGAGTTCGTGGCCGGGCGGATCCGTGAGCTGGCGGCGGAGTTTCAGGCCGACGAGGTTGTGCTCGTCTCCATGGCGCCTTCATACGCGCTGCGCACGTTCACCTGCCAGTCGCTTGCGACCGAATTCGGTTTGCAGCCGCGCGCGTGAGGACGCTTACGCGTTCGACGCCAGTGCCTGTTCCAGGTCCCAGATCAGGTCGCCGGCATCCTCCAGGCCAACCGACAGCCGCAGCAGGTCGGGGGGACAGGGTGAGCCTGCCCCCTCGATCGAAGCGCGGTGCTCAATCAGGCTTTCCACGCCGCCGAGCGAGGTTGCCCGCTTCCAGAGCCGGACATTGCCCGCGGTACGAATTGCCGCGGCTTCTCCGGCCGAAACCCGGATCGACAGCATGCCGCCGAAACCGCCCTGCATCTGGCGGGCCGCGATGGCGTGGCCCGGATGGGTCGGAAGACCCGGATAAAGAACCTCGCCAAGCCTGGGCTCCTTGACCAAATGGCGGGCCAGAGTGAGCGCGGTCTCGGACTGGTGGCGAACGCGCAGGTGCAGGGTCCGGATGCCGCGCAGAAGCAGGGAG
>JBKJYG010000155.1:0-3287 GCA_046715905.1 Hyphomicrobiaceae bacterium
GCTCGCAACAGGCCTCAAGGGCCTGCGCGTGGGCATGCCAAAAGAATATCGGGTCGAGGGCATGTCGAGCGAGGCCGAAGAGTACTGGCAGAAAGGTGTCGCGTGGCTCAAGGCCGCCGGTGCCACGGTGCACGACATTTCCCTTCCCCATACCAAGTTCGCGTTGCCGGCCTACTACATCGTCGCTCCGGCCGAATGCTCCTCCAATCTCGCCCGCTATGACGGGGTCCGCTACGGCCTGCGTGTTCCAGGCGTCGACCTCATCGACACCTACGAGAACACGCGAGCGGCGGGGTTCGGAAAGGAAGTGCGTCGCCGCGTGCTGATCGGCACCTATGTGCTCTCGGCGGGGTACTACGATGCGTATTATCTGAAAGCGCAAAAGGTGCGAACGCTCATCAAACGCGACTTCGATGAGGCCTGGAGGACGGTCGACGTGGTGCTGACGCCGACCACGCCCGCCCCGGCGTTCGCGGCGGGTGAAAAATCAGGCGACCCGATCGCCATGTACCTGGAAGACATATTCACGGTGACCGTCAACATGGCGGGACTGCCCGGCATTTCCGTGCCGGCGGGCTTGTCGGCCGCGGGCACGCCCATGGGATTGCAGCTGATCGGCCAGCCATTCGACGAAGCCACGCTGTTTCGCGCCGCGCAAGCTATCGAGGATGCCGCTGGCCTGTTCAAGGCGCCACACAGATGGTGGGCGTGAGGGAAAACAGATGACCATCAAAGCCCCGAAAGACTGCGCGGACCTCGGCGATGTGCGGGTTGAGATCGACCGCTGCGATAAGGGGCTGGTGGACCTCATCGGTGAGCGCTTCGGTTATGTCGAGCGCGCGTGGCAGATCAAGCTCGGGTCAAAGCAAGAGGCCAACGTGCCCTGGCGCAACCAGCAGGTGATCGACCGCGTCCGCGCGCAGGCCCTGGAGCGCGGCGTGCCGCCCGATTTGTGTGAAGCCCTGTGGAGGCAGATGATCGGCTGGTTCATCCAATACGAGGAAGAGAAGCTCCGCGACGAAATCGAAGGCAAAGGCAAGCCGATCGAGCCCTCGCGGTCTTGATGATACCGCCCGAACTCAAGACCATTCTTCTGCTCTCATTGCTCAATCCGGGGACCATTCTCGTTGGGTTCCTGCTGGGCTATTATGCCGATGAAAAGGCCAAGCTGGTCGTCGCTGCGTTCGGCTCCGGAATTGGTGGCGCCGCGATCGCCGCCATCCTGACCACCTTGGGAATTGCTGTCTATCGCCCGAGCTTCCTGATGGGCATTTTCATCTGTTCGATGGTGATGGGCGTGTTCTGGGGCTGGCTGGGCTATTCGCTGCGGCGCTTCGCGCGATAATTCGGGGTTTTGCTTACGGAATGAAGCCTTTGGTCAGGCTCAGCGTCTGCATGCCCCGCATCTTCCCCTCCGCCGTCATGGCGGCGAGCGACCACGCGATATCCGTGCCGGCCTGCTCCGACGATTTGCTGCGGATCTCGCAGGCCAGCGTTTCGCCGCGTTCGAGGCGGAGCGGCTCAAGGGCTGGAAAGAAAAGCTGCTCCCAGTGGGTGGGCTGGCTCAACGGGCTCGTCGACAGGCCGATGTCGGGTACGAGTGCAGCACTCCACCAAATGGCAAGTCCGTAAATCGTTTGCCGGCTGTTGAGCGTCCAGCGCGCCTCGCCTTTGCGGCTCAGGCGATTGGCAACACCGAAGTCAAGGGTGTCCCAGATGCGCGCCGTCTTGCCGCCATCCAGCAGCTCGGACGGGGGAATGGGGCGGATGTAGACGTTATTCAAGCTCATCACGCGCGCGGGCGATAGATCGAGGCCATATCCAACCTGATCCCAGACGCTCAGCTCCTCGAACAGCCGCGGCTTGATGACCGGGCAGACGAATTGCTGCACGGAGCCGGGAATGAGGATGCCTCCCGGTTTGACGTGCCGCGCCCGCGCATCGTTCATCGTCTCGACCAGAAACTCCTCCAATGCGAAGTTGCCGAGCGTTTCCGTCACGACGACATCACCACGCGGCGGATCGAGGATTTCGGTGGAACGAGCGGGTATAAGCTCGACCGTGCGCATCTTGTTCAACGCTTTCAGGCGTTCGGCCACGGCGCCGATTTCCGACATCTCGTAGGCATAGACTTTCTTAGCCCCGAGCCGGGCGGCCAAAAACGCCAGCAAGCCCGTACCCGTGCCGATATCCACCACGATCGTCTTGCCCTTGCGGATCACCTTCTCGAGCGCCCGGTGGAAAGCTGCGATGCGAACGCGATCGGCGATCAGCGTGCGGTGATATTCGATGCGCATGCGGGAGCGGCTTCCTTGAGGCGTTCAGAAGTGATCCCAACCGGAGCGGTCGAGGTCGAGCGTGCGGCCGTCGCGGTCAAGGAACGTCACGCCGGAACCGGCCGTCACTGCGCCGATGCGCGTGACGGAGAACGCGGACAGGGCACGCGCGCCGGCAGCGTTGGCGTCAGCCTCAAAGGCGTCTGCGTTCGCGGTCGGCACGGTCATCAGCAGTTCGTAGTCATCGCCGCCCGCGAGAGCTGTGGACCACCAGGCCGGGTCCTGCGCGATGGCCCTACGCACCGCCGCATCCACAGGCACGTCCCGGCCCCGAACCTCGGCCCCAGTGCTACTCGCCGCGCAGAGACGCTCGAGATCCTTGGCAAGGCCGTCGGAGAGGTCCATCGCTGCCGATGCCCAACGCCGCAGCGCCTCCCGCATCTCCAAGCGCGGATGCGGACGCAGATACCGCCGCCGGGCGGCATCGGCCGACGCCGCGGCGAGGCCGAGCCGTTGCGCCAAAGCAGTATCGTGCCGCAAGGCAAGACCCATGGCCGCGCCGCCGATCTCGCCCGTGACGTAGAGGAGGTCGCCTGGCTTTGCCGTCGCCCGCCGGATCATAACTCCGGCCGGAACCTCGCCCAGAACGGTGATCGAGATGGTCACCGGTCCGGGTCGCCGATCCGTGTCACCGCCGATAAGGTTCATGCCGAAGGCCGATTGCGCCTCGGCCAGGCCCGCCGCGAAGCGCTGCATCCAGTCGCGCGTGGGCGCATCCGGGAAACTGAGCGCCATCAGATAGACCCTCGGCACGGCCGACTTCGCCGCCAGATCGGAGACGTTGACGGCGAGCGCCTTCCAGGCGATGTCCTCGGGCGCTTCGTCCGGGAAAAAGTGCACGCCGGCGGCCACCGGATCGGTCTTCAGTACCAACTCGCAGCCGGGAGCCGGCGCGAATAGCGCGCAATCGTCCTTGAGGCCGAACGCGCCCGGAAATCCGGCGGCCAGCGG
>JBKJYG010000156.1:0-4380 GCA_046715905.1 Hyphomicrobiaceae bacterium
TCGACGACCTACTCCTATCCGGTTCTTGTCAACGGCCGTCATGTCATGAGCCCGAGCCCGATCCCGAAATTCGACAATCCTAAGATGGCAATGAACCCGGCATTGCAGCTGTTCGGCGCCGGCCGCGAGAAGCGGATCTACGCCATCCCCCCCTGGACCGAGGTGAAAAGCCTCGACTTCGACGATCATCCCTTTGCCGTTCAACGGTGGGACGAGCCCTGTGCACTGTGTGACGCTGCTGACAGCTATCTCGATGAGGTGATCACAGACGATATCGGCGGGCGCATGTTCGTGTGCTCCGACACCAACCATTGCGAGTTTCGCCGGGCGGCAGGCCATCGCGGCCGCATGCTGGGAACCGAGGCGGGACGCAAGCTCGCCCCCGACGCCACAGGTCCCGCGAAGGACGATCAATGACATTCGCCGCGCCTTTTCAAGACTTCGATCTCGAATCACCGCCTCTGCTCAGGGCCGTGCACGTGACGCGCCACTACGGCACCCGCATCGGGTGCCGCGACGTCGACTTTGCGCTTTGGCCGGGTGAGGTGCTCGGCATAGTCGGTGAATCGGGCTCCGGTAAGTCGACGCTGCTGCGCTGTCTGGCGGGCGCCGACCGTCCGACATCGGGTGACGTGCTGTTCCAGCCGGATCCGACCTCGCCTGCCATCTCCGCTTTCGATCTGCCGGAGCAGGATCGACGCAAGTTGATGCGCACGGCCTGGGGCATCGTGCATCAGAACCCACGTGACGGGCTGCGCATGGGCGTCTCAGCCGGCGGCAATGTCGGAGAGAGGCTGATCGACCGGGGCGACCGGCACTATGCCAGCATCCGCGAAGCGGCAGCCGACTGGCTGATGCGCGTCGAGATCGATCCGCGCCGCATCGACGAGACACCCGCTTCCTTCTCCGGCGGTATGCAGCAGCGCCTGCAGATTGCGCGTGTGCTCGTCTCCGAGCCGAAGCTCGTCTTCATGGACGAGCCGACGGGCGGCCTCGATGTATCCGTGCAGGCACGCTTGCTCGATCTGCTCCGCGTCCTGGTGCGCGATCTCGGGCTCTCAGCCGTGATCGTCACCCACGATCTCGCCGTGGCGAGGCTGCTGACCGACCGCCTGATGGTGATGAAGGACGGTTGTGTCGTGGAGGAGGGGCTCACCGATCAGGTGCTCGACGATCCCATGCACGCCTACACGCAGCTGCTGACCTCCGCAGTGTTGTCGGCATGACCCACGACCTCGATTTCCGGGAGGCACTATGACGCCGGTGCTGGCTGCCGAAGGCATCTCGAAGTCGTTCGTATTGCACAACCAGGATGGCCTATCGCTTCCGGTGCTGCGCGACATTTCCCTGCAGGTCGGGCCGGGCGAGGCGGTCGTGTTGACCGGACCGTCGGGTGCCGGCAAATCGACGTTGCTGCGCATCCTGTTCGGCAATTATCGACCGACGGAGGGAAGCGTGCGGGTGCGCCACCAGGGCCGCGTCGTCGACATCGTCACAGCGACCCCGCGCGCCGTGCTCGACGTTCGTCGTCGCACACTCGGCTGGGTTTCGCAGTTCTTGCGGGCCATTCCGCGCGTCTCGACCCTCGATCTGGTGCGCGATCCGCTGCTCCGCCGCGGCAGTGACGGCGACACGGCCACCCGGCGCGCGCAGGCGATCCTGGCTCGCGTCAACTTGCCGGAGCGCCTCTGGGCATTGCCACCGCAGACCTTCTCGGGTGGAGAGCAGCAGCGCGTCAACATTGCCCGCAGCTTCGTCGATCCGCCGCCTGTCCTGTTGCTCGACGAGCCGACTGCCTCGCTTGATGCCGGCAATCGCGATGTGGTGGTTGAACTCATCATTGAGGCGCGCACAAAAGGCGCGGCCATCGTCGGCATTTTTCATGACGAGGCTGTTCGCGTGCGCGTCGCGACCCGGCTTCTCGACATCTCTGCCTTCAAACCACGGCCATAGCACCATGGAAACCATCGTCACGAATGCCAAGCTCATTCTCGATCGTGAGATCGTTGACGGCACGGTGTCCTTCGACGGGTCGGGACTTCTCGCCGTCGATTCCGGTCGCAGCAACAGCCCGGCAGCAATCGATGCCGAGGGCGACTTTATCACGCCGGGGCTCATCGAGATGCATACCGACAATCTGGAACGACACGTCGTTCCGCGCCCGGGCGTCGTTTGGCCGAATGGGCTCGCGGCCGCCTTGGCGCATGACGCGCAGATGGCGGCCGCCGGTGTGACGACGGTCTACGATGCGGTGTGCGCCGGCTATGATTCGGGAGAGACCTCGTCGCGACGGGACATTTTCGAGCAACTGGTCGGCGCCATTACGACCGGCGTCCATCAGGGCGTGTTTCGCATCGACCATCGCTTGCACTTGCGTTGCGAGTTGTCCGGCCAGGACGTCGTGGACGCGGTGCGACCTCACATTGACAATGGACTGGTGGCGCTCGGGTCCTTGATGGATCACACCCCCGGCCAGAGGCAATGGACCGATCTCGACAAGATGAAGACCTACGTGCTGGGCAAGAGCGGTCGGTCGGAGGCCGAGTGGCAAGCTCATCTGGAGTCTCGCCTCGCGTCAGCGGGCAACGTTGCGCTGAATTGGCCCGTCATCGTCGGACTGTTCCGGGCGCGCTCGATTCCTCTTGCAACGCATGATGACACAACCGTCGCGCACGTCGAGGCGGGTATTGCGTCGGGTGCCGTGATATCGGAATTTCCGACCACGGTCGTAGCTGCGGCGGCGGCAAAGGAGCGCGGGCTCGCGACCATTGCCGGCGCACCGAACGTCGTGCGCGGCGGCTCTCATTCCGGCGGCGTCTCCGTGCGCGAGCTCGCCGAGCGAGGCTTGCTCGACGGTCTCTCCTCGGATTATGTGCCCGCGAGCCTGCTGCAGGCGGTGTACCAGCTCGGCGTGCACAGCGGCGTGGCGCTGCCAGTGGCCATGGGTATGGTCACGTGGCGGGTCGCCGACATGTTGGGCCTGGCGGATCGCGGCCGGTTGAAGACGGGCCAGCGCGCGGACATCCTGCGGTTCCGCTTCGTTGATGATACGCCTGTCGTACGCGGGTTGTGGTCGGCTGGGCGGCAGGTGCTTCACTGAGCGCTGATCGTGCCTCGTTGTGACCACCGAAACGTCTTCCGTCAGGAGCGACGCGATGTACCATTCCACGTCATCGCCCGCGTTCCGCCGGTCGCTGCCGGCTCGGCAGGGTCAACAGGTGCTTGATCAGAACGTCCGCTGCGTCGTCGATGGCTCCCGCGTTCGCGATCTTGATGACAGGCGCGTGGGCAGTTGCGATGCCGACCGACCTCTTGAGTCGGGCCGCCGCAGCCTTGACGCTTTCCCGCCCTCGCTTAGTGAGACGATCGCCGAGCACCTCTGGCGGCGCCGTGACGCTGTAGACGACGACGTGCCGCGCGCGCGCCTCGGCAACATCGAGGACGGCGCGCGAAACGTTTGCGATGACGATGCGCTCAGCCCTCAGGGCCTCACTCACCGACATCGGCAACGCATACCCGAGCTCATGCACGTGCCAGGACAAGAAAAACCGGCCGGCCCGCTCGGCTTCGACGAACGCCGCACGATCCAGCGAGTCGTGATCCTCGGATGTGGCGTCCGCAACGCGTGTGATGATGCGCCGACAGAACATGAAACGATGATCGCCGGCTAGGGCGTCGCGGGCGATCGAGATCAACGTGTCCTTACCGACGCCAGATGGCCCCACGACAAGTGCCAACGTCCCGGTTGCAATCATCGTCGCCTCTATCGCAGGGCACGGCATCAGGCCGATACACGAGGGGTATGACAGCCAGATGACCCACTAATGTGCGTCGAGCTTCGAGTTGTTGAGCGCTAATTCTGAGCCCATGTCGCGGGCATAATGCCCGCTCGGAGCAAACCATCGACAACCCGTCCGGCCCGAGGTTGTCACCCATGTGGCCGGTACGAAACGTCACCTATGTCTCGGGTCGCTCACGCAACGCCCCGCCTCACCCTCAACCACCGTCACACCGCGCGCACCTCCCTCACCTCCGGCGCGGGCCAGGGCGGGAGAGGCGGCAACCCCAACACCGCGCGCACTGGAGCGAAGGAGCGCCGGTGGATCGGGCAGGCGCCGAGCGTCTCGAGTGCGGCCAGATGCGCCCGTACGGGATACCCCTTGTGCTGGGAGAAACCGTAACCCTGGTATTGCGCGTCCAGCTTGTGCATCACCGCATCGCGGGCGGTTTTGGCGAGAATCGAGGCGGCGGCAATCGTCAGGCTCTTGGCGTCGCCCTTGACGATCGAGTCCTGGGGGATCGGGCAATCCTTCAGCCGTCGCGCGTCAATCAGGAGATGATGCGGCGTCATCGATAAGCCGTCGACCGCACGACGCATGG
>JBKJYG010000157.1:0-2912 GCA_046715905.1 Hyphomicrobiaceae bacterium
TCGGATGAAGGACAATTGGCTGCCATCCAAGGACGACGGCGATTTCATCGCCTCATTGATGCAACCCTGCTGGGACCGCGGCCGGTACGCGGGCTGGATTGCGCCGCCCAAAATCGGTGTCGACAACAAAGGCGGCGATTACGAGTATGTAAAGATCCATCGGGGATGACGGCCTATGCCAGGGACCAGCCTCTTGGCGCACCGACAGACCTTGGCTGCGGAATGATCCGGGTCCAATGACGTCCACGCAAGCCAACCTGAAAAAGCAGCACCTGATCGATCCGGAAATTTGCATCCGGTGCAATACCTGCGAGGCGACATGCCCCGTCGGCGCCGTCACGCACGACGACAACAACTACGTCGTGGATGCAGCAAAGTGCAACTTCTGCATGGACTGCATCGCACCCTGCCCCACCGGGTCGATCGACAATTGGCGCGTGGTGAAGGTTGCCTATGCGATCGATGATCAGCTTGGCTGGACGGAGCTGCCTCAACAGCAGGATTTGGGTGAGGCCGCAGGAAGCGGCGGCGATGCCGTTGAGGAAGACGTCGAGCGCCTGCTGGCAACCGCGCACGCGGGTGCCGGGGGCAAGGTCATCGCGCCGGTGTCAGCGTCCAAGCCGGCCATCAACATCTTCCGTCGGGAAGCGCCCACGATCGCCACCGTGCAAGGCAACTTCCGCATTACCGCAAACGGCACCGAAAGCGATGTCCGGCATATTGTCCTCGGCTTTGGCGAAACCGTCTTCCCCGTCCTCGAAGGACAATCCATTGGCGTCGTGCCACCGGGGACGCGGCCCGACGGGCGTCGGCACGACCTGCGGCTCTATTCCATCGCATCGGCGCGGGATGGCGAGAAACGCAACGCCAACAACGTCGGCCTGACGATCAAGCGCGTCGCGGGTGGCGTCGCATCGAACTACATGTGCAATCTCAAGGTTGGTGACACGGTGCAGATCACCGGCCCGTTCGGCGCTACGTTCCTGATGCCCAACGACATCAGCGCCAACATCGTAATGATCTGCACCGGGACGGGCTCGGCTCCGTTTCGCGCTTTCACCGAACGACGGCGGCGCGCCATGCCTAACGCGCCCGGACGTCTCGTCATGTTCTTCGGCGCACGCACGCCCGAGGAGCTACCCTATTTCGGACCGTTGCAGAAAGTGCCACACAGCCTTTTGGAAAAGCATCTGGTGTTCTCTCGTATTCCAGGGACCGAGAAAGAATACGTGCAGGATCGCATTCGGGCGGAAAGCACCACCATGGCCTCCTTGCTCCAGGATCCGGCAACGCACATCCTGATTTGCGGACTGAAGGGCATGGAAGCGGGCGTCGAAGAAGCGCTGGCCGACGTGTGCCGCAAGCACGGGCAGGATTGGTCGACGCTCAAGCCGATCATGCGATCCGGTGGTCGCTATCACGTCGAGACGTATTGAGGCTGAAGCTTTGAGAGGGTGACATGTCGATCGCGGAAACCGCGGGCGGCGGGAGGGCGCCAGCAGGGGCCTATAATGCGGCCGATGACATGGTCGATCGCAACGTGCTCGAGGGCCGGGGCGAGAAGCTGGCGTTCGTCGATCCGTCGCGCCAGCTCACCTATGCCGAGCTGCAAATCGCGTGCAATCGCTTCGCCAATGCCCTGCCTCGGCTCGGGATCGCGCGCGAGCAGCGGATCGCCCTGATCCTTCCCGATACGGTCGACTTTCCCGTGGTGTTCTGGGGCGCGATCAAGGCCGGTGTCGTGCCCGTGCCGCTCAACACGCTGCTGCCAGCCGACATGCTGGGTTACATGATCGAGGACAGCAGGGCCCAGGCCGTGGTGATCGCGGGCGATCTCTACCGCCGGCTGGCGCCTGTGTTGGAGGAGATCGCCAAGCGTCGCCTCCTGCACGTCATCGTCAGCGACCAGGACGGCGACGACCGGCTGATCGGTTTGCAGCCGCTGCTGACCACCAGCGCTACAGCCGCACCGAAGGTCGAAACGCATGCCGACGACGTCGCATTCTGGCTCTACTCGTCGGGCTCAACGGGCGCCCCGAAAGGCACCCGCCATGTTCACGCGAGCCCATTGCACACGGCGCGATGCTTCGCGCAAGGCGTGCTCGGCATGACGGCCGACGACGTGATCTTCTCGGCTGCCAAGTTGTTTTTTGCCTACGGCCTGGGCAACGGCATGTCGTTTCCGATGTCGGTCGGCGCCACGGCCGTGCTCATGCCCGAGCGGCCGACGCCCGACAGCATCATCGCCACCATGCGCGCGCGCCACCCGACCATCTTCTGTGGTGTGCCGACGCTGTTTGCAGCCCTGCTCGCCAACCCTCAACTCGAGAAGGGCTGCGGATCATCCCGGCTGCGGCTGTGTACGTCGGCGGGCGAAGCGCTGCCCGAGGACATCGGCCAGCGTTGGCAGCAGGCGACCGGCAGCGAGGTGATCGACGGCATCGGCTCGACCGAGATGCTGCATATTTTCGTCTCCAATCGACCAGGGGCCGTGCGCTACGGCTCTACCGGCACGCCGGTTCCCGGCTATCAGGCGCGGCTCGTGGACGACGACGGACAGGCCGTGCCGCCCGGCGAGATTGGCGAACTGGTCATCAAGGGCCCCTCGGCCGCCGACGGCTACTGGTTGCAGCGGGAAAAGTCGTGCCGCACCTTCCGGGGCGAATGGACCCATACCGGCGACAAGTACCGGATCAGCGAAGACGGCTTTTACTATTACTGCGGCCGCACCGACGACATGTTCAAAGTCTCCGGCATTTGGGTGTCGCCATTCGAGGTCGAATCCGCGCTGATCACTCACGATGCCGTGCTCGAAGCGGCGGTCATCGGTCGAGCGGATGCGGACGGCCTCATGAAGCCGAAGGCCTTCGTCGTTCTGAAGCCCGGCGTCACAGCCGATGACGCCCTTTACG
>JBKJYG010000158.1:0-5267 GCA_046715905.1 Hyphomicrobiaceae bacterium
CGTACTCCCAAACGGTGCCCGGTTGATAGATCAAGGGTGCCTTCGCGATAGCGTCCAAGAAAGCTTCCCGGCTGAGCTTGACGGCGGCGGAGACGGATGATCCCGGATAGGCCTTGAACGCGGCGCCCGCGCCCCGATCACGATAGGTCAAGCCCGACGTGTGACGGAGCAGGTCCTGCACCGTCATCTCGCGCTCCACGGGGACCAGATCCAGTTCGGAGCCGCCCGGCGTTCTCGCCACCTTCATGCCCGCAAGCTGGGGCAGATATTTCGACGCGGGATCGCCGAGCAGCAGCCGGCCCTCTTCGTGCAGCATCATGATCGCGACCGAGGTCATCGGCTTCGTCATCGATGCGATCGAGAACACGGCATCGGCCCACATCGGCTGAGCCTTGGCCACGTCGCGCATGCCAACCGCCTCGAGGTAGGCCAGCTTGCCGTGACGCGCGATACCGACCACAGCACCGGGCAGCAGGCCCGCATGGACATCACGCTCCAAGGCCTCGCGAATGCGACCGAGCCGTTCGGTATCGAAGCCCACCGTCTTCGGGTCAGTGCGCTGCAAGGTTGCAGACGAACGCGTCATGGCAAAGTCTCCTTGAGTGTGCGCTCACGGTCCACGCCAGCCAAGGGCCGCGGACCCAAGTCACACAGCCTATCTCAGAGCACTTCCCGCCGGCTAGCCACGTTCATAGCGCAAGCACGCACTTAGACGCGGCCGCCGCGGACATCGTCCTCCGGATTGGCGCCGATCTTGTGGATTGCGATATCCGCACCGACCCGCTCCTCATCCGGCGTCATGCGGATCCCCATCATCAGGTCCACACCCGTAAAAACGATGTACCCGGATGCCAGGCCCGCGGCCGCGCCCATAACGCTTCCGAAAAGCTGCGACAGGAAAGTCACGCCGCCGACGCCGCCGAATGCTTCAAGTCCGAAAATCCCGCAGGCGATGCCGCCCCACAGACCGCATAAGCCATGCAGCGGCCACACCCCCAGCACGTCATCCATCTTCCAGACGTTGGTTGCCACCTGAAACATCTGCACGAAAATGAACCCCGCCACTCCCCCCACAACCAGCGCGCCCAGTGGATGCATTACATCCGAACCGGCGCATACGGCCACGAGCCCGGCCAAGGCTCCGTTATGCACAAATCCGGGATCGTTTTTTCCGATGACCACGGCCACCAGAATGCCGCCGCTCATGGCCATCACCGAATTGAGGGCTACGAGACCCGACACCGCCTTGAGGCTTTGAGCGCTCATGACGTTAAAGCCAAACCAGCCCACGCAGAGCATCCACGATCCCATCGCGAGCCACGGAATCGAAGAGGGCGGCGTAGCCAGCGAGCGGCCCCTGTCGTAACGCCCGATCCGCGCACCCAGCCGGTTGACCGCCGCGAAGGCTGCCCAGCCGCCAAACGCGTGCACCACGATCGAGCCCGCAAAATCCTTGAACTCGGCGCCGAGTTTAGCCGCGAAGAAATGCTCCTGCAGGCCAAAGTTCTTGTTCCAGGCCACGCCTTCAAACAGCGGATAGAAAAACCCGACCAGAAGCCCCGTCGCAACGCACTGGGGCAGGAATTTTGCGCGCTCTGCAATACCCCCGGAAATAATGGCGGGCACGGCGGCGGCGAACGTCAAAAGGAAAAAGAATTTCACAAGGCTCAAGCCTTGGGGATCAAAACCTGGAGCCCCGCCCGAGATCGCGGCCGCACTTCCGAAAAAATTCACTCCGTAGGAGATCCAATACCCGACGAAGAAGTAGGCAATGGTTGAAATGGCGAAATCAACCAGGATCTTACACAGCGCGTTGACCTGGTTCTTGTGACGAACCGTGCCGACCTCGAGGAACGCGAAGCCGCCGTGCATCGCGAAAACAAGAATGGCCCCGACCAAAAGGAAAAAGACGTCGGTGCTCGCCTGCAGCTTCTCCATCGCATTTCCCCGCCCCGAACTGCCGCATGAGTGTGCACGTGCTGCAACGCCGCGCAGCCGTTCGTCAAAACCGACGCACGGTTGGTTGCTTAGCGTGATTTTTAATCAGAACAAAGGTTGTTTGCACCTTGTTAGCCACTGATTTTGTCGCCGGATCATGGGCCTTCACACTGCTCCGGGGTTGAGCGGCTCAACGCACCCGGCGCGGGTTCATGTAAAGATCGGCTTCTTGCTTCTCCAGCTTGGGCACGAGCTTTCCATCCGAGACCTGCTGTCCCAAACGACGGATATGCCGGCGGGCGCCACGATTGAAGCTCAGCATCCCACAAAACAGCTGCAGCACCATGACCAGACGCGCATCGGCATGCTCGGTCTTGATCCGGCCCTTCCAGTGACCGCCCAATGTGAGGAGACGCCCATCAATGCGGCCGACAACTTCGTCTTTCTGGTTGATCAGCTTGTAGTCGCCCCCAAAATCAAGCCAATCCTGACGCAAGCGGTAGAACGCGGGCTGACCGTCGCTCATGAGGAAAAAGGAGTAGGTTTCAGGCGCAAACGGCCACTTGTGCGCGGACCGCTCCAAGTAGACCATGAAATCATGATCCCCGACGTTCAAGGAATAGGCGATGACGGGCAAGCCGTGCGCGCCGAGCGTCAGTTGCAGCGACCGCCCCACCATCAAGTCCATTGTGGCGCGCCAGTTGAGGCTTTCATTGAACAGCTTGAACACGAGGCGTTTATCCATGCCCTCGTTCTTGGCCCAGAGATCCTCGCGATAACCGAGCAAACCCGTTCGCTCGCCGTTCTCGATCACCTCGGCAAAAATATCCATGTCGGAGGTAAATTGACGGGATTTGGCCTTGTTGCGGCTGCGCTTGTAAAACCCAAATTCAACCCCGTTGAGATTGGTGATCCAGACGTCGACACTGAACTCGTGCCACGGCTTCCGCTTGTCGACAGCACGGGAGGCGTGCTTGGCTTTGCGGATCGGCTCGGCTTTGGCTCGGTCGAGCACCTCGGCTTTGGCTTCGCCCGCGGCCTCGGCCGCTGCAGCCCTTGCCTCTCGTTCGATCACAGCCGGTCTGCCGCTTCCATCCGCCATGCAGAAAACTCCCCGTTTGGCTCGCATGCGGGTCGGATACCGCCCAAGCGAATCATCGGCAGAGTAGCATCGGCGAGGCTGCGCGCGATTTTTCGACTGTGGAAAACCCGCGCCCGGTTCAGCTTCGATCGCCGAAAAGCGCACTTCCGATCCGGACGTGCGTTGCACCCAAATTGATGGCCGTCTTGAAGTCCGCGCTCATTCCCATGCTGAGCTGGCTAACGCCGTGCTCCCGTGCCAGCTTCGCCAGAAACGCGAAGTGCACGGCTGGCTCGTCGTCGAGAGGGGGGATGCACATCAATCCCGCAACGGTCAGCCCCAGCACGTCGCGACAATGGGCGATGAGCGCTCCCGCATCGCGCGGCAGCACGCCGGCCTTCTGAGTCTCCTCGCCCGTATTCACTTGCACGAAGAGGTCGAGACGCCGCTGCTGCCGATCCATCTCCGCCGCCAGGACCTGCGCGATCTTGATCCGGTCGATGGTGTGGATCGCGTCAAACAGCGCGACGGCGTCGGCGGCCTTGTTGGATTGAAGGGGTCCGATGAGATGCAGGGCGACGTCTGGAAACTGCGACTTCAGCGGCGGCCACTTGGCCTGCGCCTCCTGGACGCGATTCTCCCCGAACACGCGATGCCCGAGTTCGAGCAACGGCAAGATCTGTGGCCCACCGAAGGTCTTCTAAACCGCAACCAATGTCACGGCCGCGGGATCACGATCAGCCTCCACCGCAGCAGCCGCCATTTCCGCTCTGATCCGGTCCAAGTTCTGCTGGGGATCGTGCATTGTCATCTCACCTTCATCCGCAGCGATGACGCGCCGATCGGTTTCCGAGGATTGCCCCCTCAGTACCCTTTCGATGCACCCCATTCGTCGGCCTTCGATGCCCGATTGAACCGCACGCCCGATCAAACCGCATATCGGCTATTGTCGGCCTCTCCAGCTTGACCCAAACACGCGTTTCAGTCTTTACCAAAGCCCGTGCCTCCCATGCCCGAGAGAATGCCCGATGGCCATTGAACGCTATAACGCTTCCGACCGCGAACCGTACTGGCAAGCGATCTGGGATAAGAAGGGCATCTTCCAGACCACGACCGATACCACGCGCCCCAAATGCTACGTCCTGGAGATGTTTCCCTATCCGTCGGGACGCATCCACATGGGACATGTACGCAACTATACGATGGGGGACGTGCTCGCCCGCACGAAGCGTGCCCAGGGCTATCACGTGCTTCACCCGATGGGTTGGGATGCTTTCGGATTGCCCGCTGAGAACGCGGCCATCGAGCGCAAGGTCCATCCCAAGGCTTGGACCTACGAAAACATTGCCACCATGAAGGGGCAGCTCAAGTCGATGGGCTTGTCGCTCGACTGGAGTCGCGAGATCGCCACCTGCGATCCCTCCTATTACGTACACCAGCAGCGGCTCTTCCTGGATCTGGCGGCAAAGGGACTCGCCTACCGCCGAAAAGCCAAGGTCAACTGGGATCCAGTGGATCAGACCGTGCTCGCTAACGAGCAGGTGATCGACGGTCGCGGCTGGCGTTCGGGAGCGCCCGTCGAGCAGCGAGATCTGATGCAGTGGGCCTTCAAGATCACCGCTTATAGCGACGAACTGATCGAAGCCTTGAAATCGCTCGACAAATGGCCGGAGAAAGTCCGGCTGATGCAAGAGAATTGGATCGGACGCTCCGAGGGTTTGATGATCCGCTGGCAGATCCTGCCGGAGAGCGCGCCCGCCGGGCAAACTGAACTCGAGATTTTCACCACCCGGCCCGACACCTTGTTTGGCGCTTCCTTCATGGCCATCGCGCCGGATCACCCGCTGGCCAGGTCAGCCGCCGCCACGAACCCCGAGCTGGCCGTGTTTTGTGACGACTGCCGGCGGCTGGGCACATCGGTGGCCGATATCGAGAAAGCTGAAAAGCGCGGTTTCGATACCGGCATTAGAGTCCTGCACCCGTTTGACGCAAGCTGGGAAGTGCCCGTCTATGTCGCCAACATCGTTCTGATGGACTACGGCACCGGTGCCATTTTTGGTTGCCCATCGGCTGATCAACGCGACATCGAGTTTGCCGACAAGTACGGGTTGCCGATCCTTCCCGTCGTGGTGCCGAGGGACGAACCGGAGCGAAGCAATGCGCTCACCGCCATCAAGGAGCTGACTCCATTCCTGGGCGACGGCGTCGTGATCAACTCCCGCTTTCTGGACGGAATGAGCACCGACGC
>JBKJYG010000159.1:0-3343 GCA_046715905.1 Hyphomicrobiaceae bacterium
AAAAAAGGTGAAGCAATCCCAAATCGCCATGGCGCGCCTTCGCAGCTTGGCCGTGCAGTCCGTGTCAGCTTTCTAGACCACATGGCCCCCGAGCGGATAGCGTCACCGGGTCGCCTGTGTTGGCGTCGTCACTCAGGCTCCAGGAGGCTTCGATCGAAATCGATCCAACGACGGTGCGGATCGAGCCGTTTTCGGGCTTGGCTTACAGCCCGAATCTGCTGCAAGCGCTCGACGCGATATTTTTTGAGGCAAGCGCCACGCAGACGTTTCGCGACCCAGCACACATGCGCGCCTTTCAGGAGCGCTGGCTTGGTTGTTATCTAACGCATTGTCCCGAGTTCATGTGGGTCGCGCTCGGCCCCGGAGCCCAAGTCCTGGGATATGTGGTCGGCAGCCACCAAGATCCCGCGCGCGATCCGCTTTTCAGTGCGATTCCCTACACGGTGGCCTTTGCATCCGTGACCGTCCGCTACCCCGCCCACTTGCACATCAATCTGGCGCCGACCGCGCGACGCCTGGGGCTTGGTCAACGGCTCGTAACCGCTTTCATAGCCCGCTGCGCGGCCGACGGCATCCCCGGCGTGCATGTCGTCACCAGCGCCGGGTCGCGGAATCGCTCATTTTACGATCGGCTTCGCTTCGACCTTCAGGCCACGACGCAGTGGAACGGGCATGATATCGTTTGCCTCGCCCGGACCATTTCCGGGGCGAAGTAGGCCGCTTCAAGATCAGGCTGAAGCATGGCAGGGGCACCTATGGACGAGACGGGCGAAACCTACGACTACATCATCGTCGGCGCGGGTTCGGCCGGCTGTGTACTCGCCAACCGCCTGTCGGCCGATCCAGACACACGCGTGCTGCTGCTGGAAGCTGGTGGCCGCGATACCTATCACTGGATCCACAACCCCGTCGGCTACCTCTATTTGATGGGCAACCCGCGCGCCGACTGGGGCTTCAAGACTGCCCCCGATCCGGGCCTCAACGGCCGCTCGCTCGCCTACCCGCGCGGCCGGGTGCTCGGCGGCTGCTCGTCCATCAACGGCATGATCTACATGCGCGGCCAGTCGCGCGACTATGACCTGTGGCGGCAGATGGGGAACACCGGCTGGGGCTGGGACGACGTGTTGCCCTATTTCGTCAAGCATCAGGACCAGTGGGCGCTCGAGCCGTCGGCGTTCGATGCCCTCCATGGGCGCGGCGGCGAATGGCGCATCGAGAAGCCTCGGATCCGGTGGGACATCCTGGATGCCTTTCGCGACGCCGCCGAGGAAGCCGGCATCCCAAAGCTCGAGGATTTCAATCGTGGCGATAACGAGGGCTGTGGATATTTCCACGTCAATCAGAAGTCAGGCGTGCGCTGGAACACGTCGAAAGGGTTTTTGCGCCCCGTCCTGCATCGACGCAATCTCAGCGTCCGAACGAATGCCCATGCCGAATGGATTATGATCGACAAGCGGCGCGCCAAGGGTCTGGCGTTCCGTGTCGATGGGCAGGCGATGATGGCGTATGCACGTCGCGAGGTGATCCTGGCCGCGGGCTCGATCGGCTCCCCCCATCTGTTGCAACTGTCGGGCATTGGCCCGGCCGGTCTGTTGGCGAAACACGCCATCACGGTGCTGCACGATTTGCCCGGCGTCGGAGAGAACCTGCAGGACCACCTGCAAATCCGCTGCGCTTACAAAGTCAGCGGCGTGCGGACCATGAACGAGCATTACGGCAGCCGTTGGCGGAAGGCCGGCTTCGCCCTCGATTACGCGTTCCGGCGCAGCGGACCGATGACGATGGCGCCCTCTCAGCTCGGCGCGTTCTGCAAGTCCGATGCCTCGCGTGACACGGCCAACCTGCAGTATCACGTGCAGCCGCTGACCTTGCCCAGGTTCGGCGAGCCGCTTGACCCGTTTCCGGCCTTTACGGCCAGCGTGTGCAATGTGCGCCCAACCAGCCGCGGCTCCGTGCGCCTCACCTCGCCCGACCCCCTCACGCACCCCGAGATCCAGGCCAACTATCTCTCGACCGCGGATGATCGGCGCGTCGCCGCCGACGCCATCCGCATGACGCGGCGCATTGTCGGCATGCCGGCACTGCAAAAGTACCAGCCCCAGGAGTTCAGACCCGGCCCCGAGATCGATGGCGATGACGCGCTGGCCCGGGCCGCAGGCGAGATCGCCACGACCATTTTCCACCCGGTATCGACCTGCAAAATGGGCGGCGATGCTCTGGCCGTGGTGGATGTGCGCCTCCGCGTGCGCGGCATCGAGGGACTGCGGGTGATCGACGCTTCGGTCATGCCGACCATCACATCGGGCAACACCAACGCGCCCGCCATGATGATCGCCGAGAAGGGCGCCCACATGGTGCTCGAGGATGCCAGGGCGAAGGTCGCGGCCTGACAGGTGGCGGCCTGATCTTCGCGTCGACCAGTCTCTCATTTATCCTTGTCGACGTGGCGGGCGCCCAGCAGACGCAGCTTATAATCCTCGGGTGCCGTGTGCCCCGCGTCGTCGTAGGCCTTCTTCACGGCCGAGACGGCGGGGGCAAAGATGGTTTTCTGGTTGGCTTTGGCCCATTCGCGAGACGCAACGATCGTATCCAGCGAGCCCTGAAAGCGCGGCATCACCCAACGGGCAAACAGCTCGAAAGACCGCAGCGTGGCCTCGCGATTGGCCCACTCGTGCGCCCGGAACATCACGCCACCGATGCCGCCCCTCGACAGCTCGATCAGCCGGTCGATGCCGCGCGCCACCGTCTCCGGATTGCCGACCAGCGTGGTGCCCGACTTGACCCCGTCCCGCAGCGGATCGTCGGATCGCCCTGGGGGCCGGCCCAATGTCTCCTCGAAATAGGTCACGGTTTCCTGGCGCTCGCCATACTGGACGTCGCGCATGGCCTGTTCGTCGTCCTCCGCGCAATGCATGTTGATGACGAGCCGCCATTCCTTGCGGTCCATCGTGCGGCCATGCTTTTGCGCCTCGTCCTCGGCGATCTGCCACTGCTTGCTGATGGCTTCCGGTCCCCCGGGAATGCCGGCACCGAGCGACAGCACGCCAAGACCGTATTTGCCCGCCGCGATCATGGCCGATGGCGTTTGGGTGCTGGCAACACAGATCTTGAAGTGTGGGTCCGTGTAGGGCGCCAGGTGCAGCCGCGCATCGCGCATTTCGAACCAGTCGGTCTTCATGGTGACCGGCTCCTCGCACTTGAGCAGCCGGGTGATGGCATCCAGCGCCTCGTCCATGCGGCGTCGCTGCGTAGAAGGCTCGATTGCCAGCATGTAGGCGTCCGATACGAGCGCGCCGGGCCCGCAACCCAGCATGGCACGGCCGCGCGTCATGTGGTCGAGCTG
>JBKJYG010000160.1:0-4512 GCA_046715905.1 Hyphomicrobiaceae bacterium
CAGTTCGCCACCATCGCCGGCGTGACCGCGATCACGTCATCGAGCACCGAGGGCTCGACCTCGATCACCCTGGAATTCGATCTTAATCGCAATATCGATGCGGCCGCGCTCGACGTGCAATCCGCGATCTCCGTGGCGCAATCGCGCCTCCCCCTCGAAATTCCCTCGCCGCCCAGCTTCCGCAAAGTCAACCCGGCCGACTCGCCCGTCATCTTCCTCAACCTCTCGTCCAATACGACCACGGCCCAGGACATGAACGAGTTTGCCGATAAGGTCATGAGCCCGCGTCTGTCGATGCTGCCGGGCGTCGCCCAGGTCAACATCGGAGGCGCGCAGAAGCGCGCCGTTCGTATCCGCTATGACCTCGAGGCCCTGGCCTCGCGCGGACTGTCGGTCGAGGACATCCGCAGTTCGGTTTCGGCATTGGCTTCGGTGAGCCCGCTGGGCAGCATCCGCACGCAGCGCCAAACCTACATCCTGGAGACCAAGGGCGCCGAACCGACGGCGGAGTATTTCAAATCCACGGTCATCGCATGGCGCAATGGCGCTCCGGTACGCTTGCAGGACGTGGCGCGGGTCGAGGACTCGGTTGAGAATGAAGAAGCGCGCGCCGAATTCAACGGCGTCCGCTCGATCAGCGTCTCCGTGCAACGCCAGCCGGATGCCAACACGGTCGCCGTCACACAGGCCGTCAAGGAGCTCGTGCCGCAGTTTCAGAAAGACCTGCCTCCGACGGTGAACCTGGCGGTGCTAAGTGACCGATCGCAATCCATTCGCGAGTCGGTCCACGACGTGCAGCTTACGCTCATCTTGACGGCGGTTCTCGTCGTGCTCGTCATTCTGGCGTTTCTGCGCTCGTGGCGGGCGACGATCATCCCCGCGATCGCCTTGCCATTGTCGATCGTGGGCACGTTCGCCGGCATGGCGATGTTCAATTTCTCGTTGGATAACGTCAGTCTGTTGGCGCTCACCCTGGCGCTCGGGTTTGTGGTCGATGACGCCATCGTCATGCTCGAAAACATCGTCCGTTATATCGAGCAAGGGATGAGGCCGTTCGACGCCGCCATCAAAGGCGCCAAGGAAATCGGCTTCACGATTATATCGATCACGCTATCGCTGGTGGCGGTGTTCATCCCCATCCTGTTCATGGGCGGCGTGGTCGGGCGGTTCTTCTTCGAATTCGCCGTCACCATCAGCATTGCCATTCTGCTGTCAGGGTTCATCTCCCTGACCCTGACGCCGATGCTCTGCGCGCGCATGCTGCATCAGGAAAACCCGAACGCCGCGCGTCCCAATTTGCTGTCCCGGATTTTCGAGCGCGGCTACAACGGCCTGGCTGCGGGATACCGCATTTCGCTCGATGCTTCGCTCAAGGTTCCCGGCTTGATGCTGCTGCTGACGCTGGCCACCATTGGGCTGACGGTGGTTTCGTTCAATCTGGTGAAAAAGGGCTTCATGCCGACGGAGGATACGTCGATCCTCCTCGTGCGCACGGAAGCGGGACCAGACATTGCCTTTCAGGCCATGTTCGAGCGCCAGAGCCAGCTTGCAGAACTGATCCGCCAGGATCCCGACGTTCTCTACGTCAATTCCAACATAGCCTCGGGCGGCTTCAACCCGACGCTCAACCGCGGGACGATCTTCACTCAGCTCAAATCGCGCAGCCAGCGTCAGAACGGTGCCACGATTTCCGACGTGGCCAATCGCATTCGGCAGCGCACCGCTAACGTGCCTGGCATCCGCGCCTTCCCCGTGCCGTTGCAGAACATCCGCATCGGCAGCCGCGGCGGCGCCGCGACCTACCAGTACACGTTGACGAGCATCGATCAGGCCGCGCTCTATACGGAATCACAACGCCTCATCGATGCCCTCAAGGTGGGGCCCGGCTTCGCTGATGTGACGAGCGACCTGACGCTGGGGGCCCGGCAGCTCCGCCTCACCGTCGACCGCGACGCCCTGGCTCGCTACGGCGTGACCATGGACGTCGTTCGCAGCACGCTTTATTCCGCCTTCGGCACCCGCAAGATCGCCACGGTGTTCACGCCGTCGAACGATTACGCCGTCATCATGGAAGCCGACAAGGCGACGACGCTTGATCCCGGCGCGCTGAGCAAGGTGTCCGTGCGCAATAAGGATGGCCAGCCGATAAGGCTCGATGCCCTGGCGACGGTGACGCTGGGTCCAGGACCTGTGTCGGTCGCCCGGCAGAGCCAGCTCCCCGCCGTCACCATCACCTTCAATCTCGCGTCCGGCTACACCCTGGGCGAGGCTGTGCTGGAGATGCGCCGTCTCGAGCAGGACTTGCGCATCCCCGCGACCATCACCGGACAGTTTGCCGGCACCGCGCAGGCCTTCGAGACCTCGTTCCGCGATCAGCCGCTGTTGATTGCGGCGGCCATCCTGGTGATCTACATCGTGCTCGGCGTGCTCTACGAGAGCTTTATTCACCCCATCACGATCCTGTCCGGGTTGCCGTCTGCCAGCCTTGGAGCGCTGCTGACGCTCTACCTGTTCAATGTCGAGCTTTCGATCATTGCGGTGATCGGCATCATCCTGCTGGTTGGCATCGTGAAGAAGAACGCCATCATGATGATCGATTTCGCAATTCAGCGGCGGGGTGAGGGAGCATCGGCCCGCGACGCCATCCGGGAGGCTTGCCTGCTGCGATTCCGCCCCATCATGATGACCACCATGGCGGCGCTGTTTGGAACGCTGCCGATCGCCACCGGCTGGGGGGCGGGTGCGGAGCTGCGTCAGCCGCTCGGACTGGCCGTGGTCGGCGGGCTTGCCGTCTCGCAACTGCTGACGCTCTACATCACGCCGGCGATCTATCTGACCTTCGAAGACCTGGCCGCCCGGATGCGCCAACGGCGAGCGGCGCGTCGCACCAAGACGGGACGCGATCTGGGCCCCGTTACGCATCCGACGCCGGCCGAGTAACCCGTCATCGCAACGGATGCCGCAGCGTTGAGCCGCGGCATCCCAAGTATCCGTCATTTCTTCGGCGCGGGAGCACCAGCCCCCGACCCCTTGGACGCCGGCGGCGGGCTGGAGGCCGGTTGGGCCTCAGCCTTCGGCGGAATCTGCACGATCTCCATGGGCGTGGCGTGATAGCGGAACCCGTCGCCCTGCTTGGAGACGTGGCCATAGCCGGGCCACGGGAAGTGATAGGCCATCAGCGGAATTTTCTGCGCCGCCAGCATGTCGAGGATGCGGACGCGGGTTTGTGCCGACTGTTTTGGGTCGGTATCGTAGGCAAACTCGAGGCGGGGCCGCTCGACCAGGAGAACTTGGTGGTGGGTGAGATCGCCCACGAAGGCCGCCTGCTTGCCCTCACTCGAGAGCATGTAGATCGTATGGCCGACGGTATGACCGGGCGCCGCCATGGCCGTGATGCCGGGCACGACTTCCTCGCCATCCTTCACGAACTTGATCCGGTCGCGGTAGGGCAGCAGGTTCTTGCGCGCGTGGGCGACGAACTCTTTGTTTTTCTTGCTGTCCGTCTCATCCGTCCAGTATTCGAAATCGGTCTGGTTGATGTAGATCGTAGCGTTGGGGAACAGTCTGCGGTTCTGGGCGTCCACCAGGCCGCCGATATGATCGATGTGCGCGTGGGTGATCATGATGGAGTCAATCTGCGCGGGATTGATGCCGGCCTCGCGCAGACTCCGCAGCAGCCGTCCGGTCGTGGGGCCGAATATCTTGCTCGCACCCATGCCGGTGTCGAACAGCACCAGATTGCGGCCGGTGTTGACCACGGGCGAGTTCTGCTCGAGCACGACGTTGCTGGTCGAGAGGTAATTGTCGGAGAGCAGCTTGCCGATCTCCTCCTTGGAGGCGCCGAGGAAGGAGGTCGACGGGTCGCCGAGCGGCAGCGGGCCGTCGGAGACCATCGACACTTGCATGCTGCCGAGGCCGAAGCGGTAGAAGTAGGGCGCCTGGGTCCTGAGCAGCGGTGCCTTGGCTGAGGCGTCACCTGCCAGACCGGTGAGGGTGCCGGCTCCAGCGGCAACAGCCGCCGATCCGATCAGGGCTTGTCGGCGCGACAGTTCTAACATCGACATCGTTTCCTCCACAATTAGGCGGGCTTCGGCCCGCTCAATTGCGAAGGTAGGCCCGAACCTGGGCCGCGCACAACACGCAGCTTAGACCGACGGCCCAGCTTTAATGTTTGACGAAGCCGCGCGCAGCAAGGCCAAGGCGGCCTTCGCATCGAGGCGGCCGTCATAGAGCGCACGTCCCGTAATCGCTCCCGCCAGCATCGCGTACTCGGGTTTCGCCAGCTCGGCGATATCGTCCATCGAGGCCAGACCGCCCGACGCGATGACCGGAATGCGGGTGGCCTGCGCGATATGGAGGGTGGCGGGAAGGTTGAGCCCCGCCAAAATGCCGTCGCGGTCGATGTCGGTGTAGATGATGGCGGCCACGCCTGCATCCTCGAAGCGGCGCACGAGATCGGCGGCTGACATCTCTGCTGCCTCGGCCCAACCGGCGACGGCGACGCGCCCCGCG
>JBKJYG010000161.1:0-7503 GCA_046715905.1 Hyphomicrobiaceae bacterium
CGGGGGAGAGGTATGCTGCATCGAGCGCGGGCGGTCGAGCGGGGGCCGCCGCCGAGGCCGCGGGCGGGCGCGCGGCCGCCGCCGCCGCAAGGGGGGCGGCCGTCGCCCCCGCCGACTCGATGCTTGCGCGCGAAAGCGGCTGGTCGCGATGCGCGGCGGGCGCGACTGGGGCCGCAGCCAAGGCCGGCGTTTGCGATTGAGGTTTGGATGATGGTCGCGGCGCGGCCGTGTCCGACTGGGCAGGTGACACCGGCTTCGTCTTGCCCATCACCTGCTGCGAATAGTGGGTCTGCCCACCTTGCGCCAGAATGTGCGCCTGCTCGATCCAATTTTCCTGCTCGATCCGACCTCGGAAATTCAATGTTTTCGATAGCCGCGCCACGTCTTGGAAGTTCCATTGCGCGATGTGAGCGTAGCGGGTGACGCCAAGCTGCCGGAGCGCCTCCTGAATTCGGACATCCACGCCCTTGATACGGGTGAGATCATCGCTC
The DNA here is from genome assembly GCA_046715905.1 of Hyphomicrobiaceae bacterium. Classification (GTDB taxonomy): domain Bacteria; phylum Pseudomonadota; class Alphaproteobacteria; order Rhizobiales; family Hyphomicrobiaceae. Next base: position 492 of record JBKJYG010000161.1, read on the forward strand.
GGCAGGGGCGAGGACGGCTCGGCGGCTCGATCGGCCACGGGTTGCGGAACGGGGGCTGCCGCGACGGGCGCAGCTTCGGCGGCCCGAGCCGGAACCGCAGGCGTGGCCGATGCCCCGTTCGCTGACGGAGCTGGAGCAAAAGCGGCAGGCTGCGCCGCGCCTGCTGACGGCGCCCGGGGCGCTGGTGGCGCACGGGATAGCCGCGCGTCGGGCGCTGGAAGCGGCTCGATCACGTCGGTGCGCTGAAACGCATCCCGGACAGGCGTGCGCGCCTGGGCGACCGATCGTCTCGGCGGCATGGGTTGCGGAGGCGCGTCAGGCACCAACGCCATATCGAACCGGTTGGGCACTGACGGCCCGACCTGCCCCAGCATACGGCGGGAGAAGCAAGCAAAACAGCAGCCTGCCAGGTAGGCGAGGCTCAGCATCAGCAGTGTTTGCCAGGTCAGTGCTGTCATCGTTCCGGTCTCCAACCCGTGCGCGGGCGGCAAGCAGCCGGCGCGTTACCTCGAGGTCCCTGTTGCGCGCAAGGCGTCTGCGCTCAGCGCTCGCTATCTTCCGGACGCCCGCAGGAAAACCATCCAACCAGCAGCCCGATCGCAAAGGCGCCGGCGATGTACCAAAGCAATTTGGCAAACAAGTAGCTCATCGTTCCCCCTCTCCGATGCGGCCGGCCGACACCGGTCGGCAACGCCCCATCAGTTGACTTTGACGCTGAATTCGATGCGCCGGTTCACAGCCTTGTTCTCTGGCGTATCGTTGGGCGTCACGCTGCGCGTTTCGCCATATCCCACCGCGTTTAGCCGTTCAGCCGGCACTCCGGCTTTGACCAGGAAATCCGCCACGGCGCGCGAGCGTTTCATCGCCAGCCGGGTGTTGCGCTCCGGCGTGCCATCCGAATCGGTGTGGCCTCCGATTTCAATGGTCACGTTAGGGCAGCGATTGGCCGCTTCGGCCACCCGCGTCAGCATTGGAAAACTTTCCGATGTCAACGTGGCGCTGGCCCGTTTGAACTGCAGCACGCCCTCGCGCGAGATCGTGCGCAGGGCCGTCTCGCAGGCGCCGGCCGCGCCGTCCGCCGAGCGCGGCACGGTTCCCTCCCCGGTCGCGCGGCCCTGCAGCGCCGCAGTCGGGGTGCGCGCCCGCGCTTCGGACTCGCGCGCTTGCCGCGCCGCGGCTTCCGACCTCAGCCGTTCGTCGGCCTCGGCCTGCAAGCGAGCCTCGCGTTGCCGCTTGAGACCCGCCTCGGTCTCCTCCCTCAGACGGGCCTGCCGGTCCGCCTCAGCCTTCAGGCGCTGAGCGATCTCCGCCTCCTTGCGGCGGGCCTCGTCGTCCGTCCTCAGACGCGCCTCCTCCGCCAGCTTGCGGCGGGCCTCGGTTTCGGCGACGAGACGCGATTGCTGTTCGATGTCGGCCTTACGGCGCGCCTCTTCCACCTGACGGATTGCTGCCGCCTTGGCCTGCGAGATCTGGTCACGCTCGGCCTTCAGACGTGCCTCTTCGTCGTGCTGGCGCCGGGTTTCATCCTCGGTCGGCGGCAGCTTCAGTGCGCCCGCCGTTTCGGTGGCCCGCGGTTCCGTCGCTTTGGCAGTCGTGACCGGCGGCTCAGGGTGGCGGATCTGCTCCGTCATGCGGAAGGATGACGGAAGGCCCTGTCGCAAGGCGGCGCGCACAGCCTCAGCCTTGGCTTGGCTCTCGGCCATCCCGGTGATGCCAAAAGCGACGTCCCTGATTTCCGCCGTCCCGTCTTCGAGCTTCGCCAGCTCCTGCAGAACCATCAGAGCCAAGGGCTCAAATCCCTTCGGCGCGCCGCTCGCGGGCTCCATTGCATCGACGATCTGGCGCTTCGGGAACGCCCGCTTGGCCTGCATCAACAATGCTTCGCGAAAACTATCGCCCGGCACGGTGCCCGTCAGCTCAAGTTGCTCTCGATTAAGACGCACGGTCCACAGAAATGGCCTGGCCACGGGAGGCCCCACTCCCTCTCGCTTGAGCGCGATGCCCTGCGGCAACCCCAGCGTCAGCGCCTTGCGGATCATCCGATAGGAGCCCACGTCTGCGGCTTCGCCATCAACGGTTAATTTGGTCTGCTCGAGAACGACTTGGCCCGATTTGAGAAGCGCGAGCTGCTTCAGTCCAAAGCCGACGCCACTCAGCCAAAGATCGAGATCGGGCGCCCCACGCGCCACTCGCAGCCGGTCTTCAATATCGAGCGTCGGGAAATTGGCCTTCACCATCCCGATCACATCGCGGCGGGCCTTGTCGTTGGGCACGAACCCGACGAGACGAATTCTGTTGTCGCGCCGCTCGGCCTGCCTGGCTAACGACTGGACCGTTTCCAAGACGGACGCGGTACTTTCGATCACCCGTACGCCCCACGTATCGGCCACAAGCCGAAGTGCCTTGTCAGGCTCCGCTTCCTCCGACGCCCTGCCGCCAAGCACCCCGTCGCGGCCATTGAACGCGACCGAGGCCCACGCGATGCCATGCCGGCCCAGCGCTTCCTTGACGCGAGCGGCGAGGTCAGCCTCGAGTCTTGGCCGTTCGATCTGCAGCACGAGCCACCCGCAAGCAATGATCGGGCCCAGCCCCCATAACCAGCGCCACGGATTGCATTTCATGTCGAACTCCCTGCTCAGGCGCCGAACCCCGCACCTGCACCTATGCTCATCCGCATGGCGCCGAACCAGCGTGCGGCACGCGCCACGCCACGATCACGTCGCGAGGTCCTTCGGTTTGCGATGGCCCTCAACCCCGACCGGGGAGGAGGTGCCCGCCTCGCAAACTTCAAAACGAATGAATTGAGCCCCCCGGCATCATTGCATCCCCTGTCTGACGGAACGACTATACTCAACCCTTGGCACCGATCCAAGGCATCCCCGTTCGATCCTGTGCGCGCTTTCAGGTCAGGCGGCCCGTTGCGGCTCGGATCGGTCGGCCTCGGCCTTCCTGGCCGCCTTCGGCCGGATGCCGCGATTGACGCACCCGCGGGCAGGCGCTAGATCCGCAGTTGCCCCACGCGCGCCCCCGCGTCACGTTTCACAAGACGGAGCCCGGCCTCATGAAACCGTTCGACCATCTGACAGGTGTTGCCGCACCTCTGCCGATGATCAACATCGATACCGACAAGATCATTCCGAAAAATTTCCTCAAGACAATCAAGCGCACCGGCCTTGGGACTGCTCTCTTCGCCGAGATGCGCTATGACGATAAGGGCAAGGAGAATCCAGACTTCGTCTTGAACAAGCCGGCCTACCGGAATGCCGAAATCCTCGTCGCCTACGATAATTTCGGCTGTGGCTCGAGCCGCGAGCACGCGCCCTGGGCCCTGCTCGACTTCGGCATCCGCTGCGTCATTGCGCCCTCGTTCGCCGACATCTTCTTCAACAACAGCTTCAAGAACGGCATCCTACCGATACCCTTGCCCAAGGCTGACGTCGACAAGCTGATGGACGATGCCAACAGCGGCTCCAATGCCAAGATTACGATTGATCTCGAAAAACAGGAAATCCGGCGACCCGACGGCGAAATTATCAAGTTCGAGATCGATAGCTTCCGTAAGCATTGCCTCCTGAACGGATTGGATGATATCGGCCTGACCATGCAGCAGGCCAAAAAGATCGATGGCTTCGAAGCCAGTCAGAAAAAGAAGCACGCCTGGCTCGACCCGAGCCAAGCCTGATTTGGCGTCACGCCCGGGCGTACAGGTCGACACCAGGTCGAGAGGCGCACCCAAGGCATCCGTGCTATCCTAACGTCCCCCAGCGACGCCTTACTTCTGGACCCGGCCCTCGCGTGTCCACGGGTACATGCGCGTGATATCCGCGCCGGGCAGGCTCGCTTCCATGCTCGACCACACCTTGTACACGGCGCTCGCGACCTCATCGGCAATGCCGGACGCACGCGCGTTCTCGAGATAGAGGCGCATGTCCTTGGCTTGCAGGATGTTGGTGAAACCAGCGTCGAACGAACCCGTGACCACGCGCTTGGGATATTTGTCGTCCGTCGCGGTATTCCTCCCGCTCGAGGCGTTCACCACCTCGAGCACGGTTTCGATCGCAATTCCCTGCTTGACCCCGAAGGCCACGGCTTCCGCGGTCGCCGCTTGCGCGCTGGCCGATAGGTAGTTGTTGAGCAGCTTGACGGTCTGCGCCTGTCCCGCCGTTGGCCCGACATGGAACGGCTTGCCGATGTTGGCCATCAGCGGCTTCAGCCGCGCATAGGCGTCCGCGCTGCACGCCATCATCACGGCAAGGGTCGCCTTGTCCGCTCCCCCGATGCCGCCCGAGACGGGGCTGTCGATGAACTCGATGCCGGCTTTGGACAGCGTCGCCGCTTCGGCTTGGGCGGACGCGATGCCGATCGTGGACGTGTCGATCACCGTCTTGACGCGACGCTCGGGAGCCGACGCAATCTCGCGCGCCACGGCCTCGCTGATCTTTCCATCCGGCAGCGACAGAATCACGATATCGGCCTTGGCCGCCACCTCGGCATTGGACCGGGCAATCGTGGCTCCGGCCGGAGCCTTCTCGGTGCTGGCCTTGTCCGCGACCACCAGCGTGTGCCCCGCGGCCGCCAGATGGCGCACCATCCGATGCCCGATGCTGCCGAGCCCGATCCATCCAATCACGTCCGTCATAAACATTCTCCGCTGCTGGTTTCGTCGTTGCGATCCTGTCTTGGCTCTCTCAATATCCCTTTCACGCTCAAGGCCCAAGGAGATGTCGATGCCGCTACCGGAGTATGAAGTCTTTGCGATCCGCTACGCGCGTCGCGACGCGCTCCGGCGCGAGCATTTCATCGGCGGCGATCCGCACGAGGCGCCGATGCCGATGGACTATTTCACCTGGGTCGCGAAGGGGCCGGCCGGCGCCTTCGTGATCGACACCGGGTTCACGGCTGAGATGGCCAAGGCCCGCAAACGCGAGTACCTGCGCTGCCCGATCGAAAGCCTCAAACTCGTGGGCGTCGATCCGCGCGAGGTCCGCGACGTCGTTTTGACCCACATGCATTATGACCACGTGGGCAATTTCGACAAGTTTCCCAACGCCCGGTTTCATCTGCAGGCCCGCGAAATGGCCTATGCGACGGGCAAATACATGCGTTATCCGAGCCTCGGACACAGCTATCACGTGGAGGATGTGGTCGGCATGGTGCGGCTGAATTTCAAGGGCCGCGTCGAGATGCTGGAGGGTGAGACGGAGATCGCCCCGGGCTTGCAGCTTATTCCAGCGCCAGGCCATGCGGATGGGCTGCAATTTGCCAAGGTCTACACGAAGCGCGGATGGGTGGTGTTGGCCTCCGACGCCACCCACTTCTACGAGAACATGCTGACCAACCGCCCGTTCACGACGGCTTTTCACATCGGCGAAATGATCGACGCCTATCGCATTCTCGAGCGCCACGCGCCCACGCCACGCCATATCGTGCCGGGCCACGATCCTTACGTGATGACCGAATACGAGCCGCCCCGGCCCGATCTGCAGGGGATCGTCATTCGGCTCGATGTGCCTCCCGTCGGCCCGCCGATCTCGATTCCGGGGACCGGGCATTGAGGCCGGCGGCCGTGGTCAATCGAGCGTCAGCACCATGTTGCCGATGTGTGTGCCCTGCTCCTGAAGCTCGTGGGCCTCGATGATCTGGTCTAGGCCGAACGTACGAGCGATGCGCGGCTTGAGGGCGCCCTCACGCAACATGGTCTCGATATCGCGGAACGAGGCCTGTTTCGCGGCGTCCGACATGCTGTAGACGAGCACGAAATCGACCTTCGCGTTGAGCAGCATGAATGCGTAGGTCGGGATCGCTGGCGTTCGATTGCTCATGGAGGCATACATGCCGATGCCGCCGGACGGCTTTAGGATTTGCGTGGCCAGTTCGATGTGGGCGGCGAAATCCACGTCGACGATGCGCCCGATACGCTGCCCGTCATTGAGCGCAAGTACGCGCTCGGCCACGTTTTCGGTTTTGTAGTTCACAACCCCGTCGGCCCCGTCGGCGCGGGCGGCGGCCGCCTTCTCCTCCGAGCTGACGGTCGCGATGACGCGGGCCCCGCCCCACTTGGCGATCTGGATGGCCATGGCGCCGACCGCTCCAGCCCCGCCCGTCACCAGCACGGTTTGACCTCTCACCGGACCGTCCGCCATGACGCACCGATGGGCCGTCATCGCGGGCACGCCGAGGCACGCGGCAGTTGCGAACGATACGCCCTCGACCAGAGGCACGGCGAGCCCCGCTTCGACGGCGATCGTCTCCGCCGCCGTGCCGCGTTCACCCTGGCCGGTGCCATCCGCCGTTCGGTTGACGTTGAACAGCCAGACCCGCTCGCCGATGCGTCGCTCGGGAACGCCGGAGCCGACGGCTGAGATGACGCCGGCGCCGTCGCAATGCGGCACGGTACGGGTCACCGTCATGGGGCCGCTCGAGCCGGCGCGCGTCTTGACGTCGGAGGGATTGATGCCCGAGGCCTGGATCTTGACGGTGACCTCGCCGGGCCCCGGGCGCGGCGCTTCGACGTCCGCAAATTTGATCACGTCTCGCGCGGCCCCGCGCTCGGTATAGATGGCGGTTTTCATGGCATGATCCTCGGGAGCGCTAGGATAAAGTGGCCTTGACATGCTCTTCGAGCCAGCGGGCGGCGGCAAGCAGGCGGCCCTCGTCCCGCCGTTTACCGATGAGCTGCACACCTGAGGGCATGCCGTCGACGCGCATCAGCGGCAGCGAGACGCACGGCACGCCGAGGTAGGTCCACAAGCCGTTGAAAACCGCATTCCCGGTCGAGCCCAGCCCTTTGGGCGCGGGTCCGCACGAGGACAGCGTGACGAGCGCCGTGTGCGTCGCCAGCACGCGCTCGATCTCGGCATAGATGTGCTCGCGGGCCTGCAGGGCCGCCACGTAGTCGGCGCCAAGGATTTTTGCTCCCACCTTGAGGCGTTCGGTCAAGGCCGGACTGACGGCCTCGGGGTTGCGCGCCTGCAGGGGTCCGTAGAAATGCGCGTTCTCAGCCCCCATGACG
>JBKJYG010000162.1:0-2861 GCA_046715905.1 Hyphomicrobiaceae bacterium
TCCCTCACCTGACGGTGCTCGACAATTTGTGTCTGGCGCCGGTCTGGGTGAGGAAGATGCCGCGAAAGGACGCTGAACGCACCGCCATGCAGTACCTTGAGCGGGTCAAGATCCCCGAGCAGGCGCACAAATATCCCGGCCAGTTGTCCGGCGGGCAGCAGCAGCGCGTAGCCATCGCCCGATCGCTCTGCATGAACCCGCGTATCATGCTGTTTGATGAGCCCACTTCGGCCCTCGATCCTGAGATGATCAAGGAAGTTCTGGATGTGATGATCGAGCTCGCCCGCTCGGGCATGACCATGCTGTGCGTGAGCCACGAGATGGGTTTTGCCCGGTCGGTCGCCGACCGCATCATCTTCATGGACAAAGGTGAAATCGTCGAGCAGGGACCGCCCAAAACATTCTTCGCCAACCCCCGCGAGGAGCGCACCAAGCTGTTCTTGTCGCAAATCCTCAATCACTGACCCGATCACTGACGCGGTAAACCGGCCCTCGCAGGCGCATCAATAGGAGTGACCATCATCATGAAACGTAAGCTTGGCGCGGCTCTCACCGCCACTTTTGCCCTGTGCCTTGCCGGCGGCGGCGCCCATGCCCAAAACAAAACCTTCGATGCGGTCAAGAGCCGAGGCTCCGTCAGTTGCGGCGTGAGCACGGGCGTGCCCGGTTTCTCCAGTCCCGACGACAAGGGCGCGTGGACGGGCTTTGATGTCGACTTCTGCCGTGCCGTCGCGGCTGCCGTCTTCAACGACCCCTCGAAAGTTTCGTTCAAGCCGCTGACGCCCAAGGAACGCTTTACGGCCCTGCAGTCGGGCGAGGTCGACCTGTTGTCGCGCACGACGACGTGGACCATGAGCCGCGACAGCTCCATGGGCTTGGCGTTTGTCGGCATCATGTATTACGACGGTCAAGGGTTCATGGTGAAGAAATCGGCCGGCGTGAAGTCGGCCAAGGAGCTCAATGGCGCATCGATTTGCGTGCAGACCGGCACCTCGACCGAACTCAACCTTGCCGATTATTTCCGCACCAACAACATCCAGTACAAGCCGGTCGTGTTCGAGAAATTCGACGAGGCGCTCAACGCATTCGAGTCCGGCCGCTGCGATGCCTACACCACCGATCAGTCGGGCCTTTACGCTCAACGCCTGAGGCTGAAGGCACCGGCCGAAGTCGACATCCTGCCCGATATCATTTCCAAGGAGCCGCTGGGGCCGCAGGTGCGACAGGGCGACTTTCAATGGTTCACCCTCGTGAAGTGGGTCTACTTCGGGCTGCTCAACGCCGAGGAGATGGGGATCACCTCCAAGAACGTTGACCAGCAGGCCAACTCCAGCAATCCCGAGATCCGGCGCTTGCTGGGCAAGGAAGGTGATTTTGGCAAGGGCTTGGGCCTGGAGAACGATTGGCTGATCCGCATCGTCAAGCACGTCGGCAACTACGGCGAAATCTACGATCGCACGCTTGGTGATGGATCGCCGCTGAAGATCGCCCGGGGAGCCAATCGCCTGTGGAACCAGGGCGGCCTGCAGTACGCGCCGCCGGTTCGATGAGCGACCGCCGGGACGCCGGGGCGACCCGATTGCGTCCTGGTTTCGCTCAGCATTGGGCTGAGCCGTTTGACGAGGCGCTCCGGACATGGCGATAACCACGGATCTCCGCGGCAAACCTGCTGCAAGCCCAAGCTGGCTTGCCGTCTTTAATCGACGTGAAGTCCGGCAGGTCGTCTATCAGGTTCTGATCGTGCTGATCCTGGGTGCGGTGCTCTGGATCATCATCTCCAATACGCTGATCAACCTGCGACGGCAGAACATCGCGACGGGCTTTGGATTCTGGAACAACACAGCCGGTTTTGACGTCGCCCAGAGCCTTATCGATTATAACGCCAGTTTCAGCTACGGAACGGCCTTCTGGGTGGGCCTGCTCAACACGCTTTTGGTCTCGGGCATCGGCATCGTGCTCGCGACCATGCTCGGTTTCACGATGGGCATCGCGCGGCTGTCGTCGAACTGGCTGATTGCGCGCCTTGCGACCGTCTATGTCGAGACCGCCCGCAACATCCCCCTGCTCCTGCAACTTTTCGTTTGGTATTTTGCCGTTCTGAAAAACCTTCCGGCGCCCCGGCAAAGTGTAGCGCTGCCCGGCGGTGCGTTCCTGAATGTGCGTGGCCTGTTCCTTCCCGCACCGCAAGCTTTGCCGGGCTTTGGCTGGGTGATGATTGCCCTTCTGGTTGGGATCGCGCTCTCGATCATGCTTGCGGTGTGGTCGGGCCGTCGCCAGCGCGCGACCGGTCAGCGCATGCCCGTGCTGTGGTCATCGCTCGGCTTGATCATCGGCTTGCCGCTGATCGCTGCTGCCGTCCTCCAATTTCCGCTTGCCTTTCAGGTGCCAGAACTCAAGGGCTTCAATTTCCAGGGCGGGATTGTGGTGCTTCCCGAGTTCATCGCGCTGCTGCTCGGTCTCACCTTTTACACCGGCGCCTACATCGCCGAGATTGTCCGCGCTGGGATCCAGGGCGTGGCGCGCGGCCAGACCGAGGCGGCGCGCGCGCTTGGGCTCTCCAAGGGCCAAGTGCTGCGCCTTGTGGTCATCCCGCAAGCGATGCGCATCATCATACCGCCGTTGACCTCGAACTACCTCAATCTCACCAAGAACTCATCGCTAGCCGTCGCTATCGGCTATCCCGATCTCGTCAGCGTGTTTGCCGGCACCGTGCTCAATCAGACCGGCCAGGCGATCGAAATCATCTTGATCACCATGTTGGTCTATCTGACCATCAGCATCGTGACCTCGGCATTGATGAACGTGTTCAACGCGCGTATGGCGCTGGTGGAGCGTTGAGAATGGCCATTGCACCCGACATC
>JBKJYG010000163.1:0-2634 GCA_046715905.1 Hyphomicrobiaceae bacterium
GTTGACCTGCAGCTTGGTGTGGTCCTTGCCGGGCTTGGTGAACGGGCCGCCCGCCACCTCGATGGGGTTGGCCATGCCCAGGCCGCGCAACTTGCCGCGGGCCTTGGATTGGGCGCGCCGCCCCTCAAAGCCTGCCCGATCCGCGGCCGCCGCCGCGCCCAGCATGTTGGCTTCGAACTCGCCGCAATCGTAGGTGAAGACAAAGCCGGTGTTGTAGGGCATGGCGGTCGGGGGCACGAGATTGCGACGTCGCAGCTCGAAGGCATCGATGCCGAGCTCGAGGGCTGCCAGGTCGATCAAGCGCTCGATGGTGTAGGTCGCTTCAGGCCGTCCGGCTCCGCGATACGGCGCATTCGACATGGTGTTGGTAAAGACACCCGTGATCTTGGCCGCGATACTTGGAATGCGGTACACGCCAGCGATGCCACCGATGTTGTTGATCATGAACAGCGACCGGCCGCTCAGATAGGCACCGATGTTGACCTTATAGTCGACGGTGAGAGCCTGGAACCGGCCATCACTGTCCACCGCCAGCTCGGCGGTGAGCGTCATGTCGCGACCATGGTCGTCGGCGAGAAAGCTTTCCCGCCGCTCGGAAATCCAGCGTACCGGGCGTTTGAGACGGCGGGCCGCGAACAGCACCAAGACGTCCTCCGGATAGGCGCCGCTCTTCATGCCAAACGAGCCGCCGACGTCGCGGCTGACAACACGCACCTGCGCCGCCGGGACGGCCAACAGCTTGGCGAGAATGCCTTTGAGCTGATGCGGGCTTTGATTGGACGCATGCAGCACCAGCCGGTTCGTCGGATCGACGTAGCCAAGCGCGCAACGCGGCTCCAACGAAAGCGCGGTCACTCTCGTCACATGCGAGGAGAACCTGATAACGTGATGCGCGCCTTGGATGGCGCTGGAGGCCTCACCCCGCTGCCAGATGAAAGCGACGTTGTCGGGCACCTCGTCCCAGACGGAAGCTGCCCCCTCGGTGAGGGCTGAGCCGACATCGGCCAGGGGTGTCAACGCCTCGGTTTCGACGATCACAAGTTCGGCGGCGGCGGCTGCCAACTCAGGCGTCTCGGCGACAACGAAGGCGACCGGCTCGCCGACGAGGCGAATGCGATCGCGGGCCAGAATGGGCCGTCGCGCTTGGAATGCTGGCGATCCATCCGAGCGCGGCAGTTCCACGCCGCAGGCCATATCCTGCACGCCGTCCTGGGCGAGATCCTTGGCGGTCAAGACGGCCAGCACGCCGGGATGGGCGAGGGCTGGCCCGGCATCGATCGAGACGATCCGCGCGTGAGCCACCTGTGCCCGCACGACGCAACCGTGGGCCATCCCCGGCATGGCGATATCGCCCACGTACTGGCCGCGACCCTGAACGAGGCGATCGTCCTCGATCCGGCCCTGGAACGCGCCCCACTTCTGCATTTGGCTTCTCCCGTTCGCGCCATCCTGGGCGCCCGTCATAGTAAGTCGCGGAGCGCGGCATTGTAGAGCGCAGGCTGCTCGTACATGACCCAATGGCCGGCATCAGGAACCGTGCGCGTCCGCAACTCGGGGTGATGCTCGCGCAGCAGATCGTACCGCGCTTCGATCGAGGGCCACGCCGTTTGATCCTCGCCGCCCCATACCGCCTTGAGCGGCACTTGGATATCGGGAAGGTTGCGCCGGATCTCGTCGCTGCGCGCGAACGGCCGGGAGCGAAACCGTGCCTTGGCAATGTTCAGCGCCTGCAGGTGAACGGCGAGATCGTCGATGCGCGCCTTGTCCTTGAACATCAGGATTTCCAACAGCCCACGATGCACGGCAAGCTTTTCGTCCTCGGTCATGTCGTTGTGCTCGCGCGGGTATTCGACCCCCGGCCCTTGCGGCAGGCCGAGCGCGGCGCAGCCGGTGACGGTGAACCCCGCGATCCAGTCCTGCAAGTGCAACAGTGCGAAGGTGGAGACGTGCGCGCCAAACGAGAAGGCAACGAGTTGCGCCCGGCGTTCACGGGGAATGAGGGCCTTGATGCCGAGTGCCAGAGCCGTGCCGCAGCTCTCCGGCGTGTGCGGATGCGGCGGCATGGCGCTATCGCCAAGTCCAGGCAGGTCCACCGCCCAAACTTCGAAATCCCGCGCCAGGTCAGGGATGGTCTTGATCCAGTGAGTCCATGAGCCGGACCCGCCGTGTGCGAGAATGACCGGCTGTCCCCGTCCCCAACGGCGCCAGACGAGGTCGCCGTGACCGCACGGCGTCGTGATGACATCGGCGTTGGAGGCCACCGCCGCGACGATCTCGTCGGGAGCCATGCCGGCGTCAAAGTAGGCTTCGAGTGGATCGGCTGTCATGCAGAACCTGTGGAACAAGCGTAAGCGGGCTCAGGGGCGGCGCACGACGGATCGGCTATCGCGCTGCCGCCAGCCGGCCCGCTATTTGGCTTGGCTCGAGAGAACGTCACCGAACAGCTCCCAAGACTCGCCTTTGAACCGAGAAAGCTGGACCGACTGGATCGGATAGAAATCCGTAGAACTGGTTTGGATCTTGATGCCGGGCAGGAGCAACGGGGCTGCGTCGACCTCGAGGCTGGCTGCTTGTTTCATGATGTTCTCCCGGGTCAGGGTGTCGCCGGCCCGTTTCAGCGTCTCGATCAGGGTC
>JBKJYG010000164.1:0-4223 GCA_046715905.1 Hyphomicrobiaceae bacterium
TCTTGATCATGAGACCTGATCCGTGATCGAGTGGCGACGGAACCACTTATACGGCGGTAATGCACGCCTTTGGAGGACGCTCGCTCATGGCAACAAACAAGGTCGCAATCGTCACGGGCGGCGGCACGGGCATCGGACGGTCGGCAGCCCTGGCCTTGCAGGCAGACGGCTGGAATGTCGCCGTGGCCGGGCGCCGCAAGGAAGAGCTCGACAAGACTGTGGCCATGGCAAAGTCTGGGGGAGGCAAAATGGTGGCCGTCCCCGCCGATCTGTCCAAACAAGGGGATGTCAGAAAACTTTTCGAAGAGACGAAGAAAGCGTTCGGGCGGTTGGACTTCTTGTTCAACAACGCCGGCATGGGTCTGCCCGCGGGTCCGATGGAGGACATCACGCTCGAAAAGTGGCAGCAGGTGGTCGACATCAATCTGACAGCCAGCTTCATGTGCGCCCAGGAAGCGATCCGCATGTTCAAGGCGCAAACGCCCCAGGGCGGCCGTATCGTCAACAATGGATCCATTTCAGCCCACACGCCCCGGCCCATGTCGGTCGCCTACACCGCGACGAAGCATGCCATCACCGGGCTCACCAAGTGCGTCGCGCTCGACGGGCGGCCCTTCAACATCGCCTGCGGGCAGCTCGATATCGGCAATGCCGACACCAACATGGGCGGGCGCATGAAAGCTGGGGTGCCGCAAGCCAATCTCGAAATTCGCCCCGAGCCCGTCATGGACGTCGAGCACTGTGGCTCAGCCATCCGCTACATGGCGAGCCTGCCCCTCGACACCAACGTTTTGACAATGGCGATCAAGGCCACGAACATGCCGTTCGAAGGCCGCGGCTAAGGCCATGGGATGCCACGGGCCTGCTTCGCCCGCATGAGTTTACCCCGCAGTGCCCATGCGAGTCCGGAATCCGCTACGTCTGACAGGACCACCCATGAGCACGACCTCCGACGCACGCCCTCCGATGACACTGTTCGAGAAAATCTGGAATCGCCACCTCGTAATCGAGCGCCCGGATGGCTACTCGCTGTTGTATATCGACCGCCACCTGCTGCACGACGGATCCTACTTCGCGTTCGAGCGGCTGAAACAGCTCGGCTTGAAGGTGCGACGGCCCGATCTGTCGTTCGGCACACCTGATCACTACATTCCGACCAACACCCGCGATCCAAGTACCATCCCCGATGCAAATCGCCGCCGCATGGTGACGGCCCTGGGGCGCAACGGCCAGGAAAGCGGCATCACCGTTTTCGACGTCGACGATAAGCGGCAAGGCATCGTGCATATCATCGGACCCGAGCAGGGGATCACGCTGCCAGGCCTCACGCTCGTTTGCGGCGACAGCCATACCTCAACCCACGGCGCGCTCGGCTGCCTGGCTTTCGGCGTCGGCTCCTCCGAAGTCACCCACGTTCTAGCCACCCAGAGCCTTTGGCAGAAGAAGCCGCGCGCCATGCGTGTCACCATCGACGGCCGGCTCGGGTTTGGCGTCACAGGCAAGGATGTGATCCTGGCCATCATTGCCCGCATCGGAGCAGCCGGCGGGTCGGGTCACGTCCTGGAATACGCCGGCAGCGGCGTGCGGCAGCTCTCGATCGAGGGCCGGTTGACGCTTTGCAACATGTCGATTGAGGGCGGCGGCCGGGCCGGCATGGTGGCGCCCGACGATAAGACGTTCGAGTACCTCGCCGACCGTCCCTATGCACCGCAAGGCGCCGCATGGGATCAAGCCTTGACGTTCTGGAAGACACTCCCGACCGATGATGATGCCCGCTTCGACAAGGAGGTGACCCTGGCGGGTGCTGACATCGCGCCGATGGTGACCTATGGCACGAGCCCGGAAGACGCGGCCCCTATAACAGCGGCGGTGCCCGACCCGGCCAGCGCGCCGGATGCCGCCAAACGCGAGGGCTTGGCGCGATCACTGGCCTACATGGGCCTTGAGCCCGGCACACCGATCGATGGCATCAAGGTGGATCGCGTGTTCATCGGCTCGTGCACCAACAGCCGCATTGAAGACCTGCGGATCGCGGCGGAGGTGGCTCGCGGCCGACGGGCGGTCGTGCCAAGCTGGGTCGTGCCGGGCTCGGGCCTGATCAAGGCACAGGCAGAGGCCGAGGGTTTGGACCAAGTGTTCAAGGAGGCGGGGTTCGAGTGGCGCGAGGCGGGTTGCTCGATGTGCGTTGGGATGAACGGCGAAATCGGCCGTCCTCAGGAACGGATCGCCTCGACCTCCAATCGCAATTTCGTCGGACGGCAAGGCAAGGGTGTCAGAACGCACCTGGTCAATCCAGCCATGGCAGCCGCGGCCGCTGTTACGGGCCACTTCACCGACGTCCGCCGGCTCATGCCCACGGGAGTCGAATGATGGGTGACCGAAAATCCTCAGACGCAAGCGCCACTGCCAGCCAGCCCCGTGAACGGGAACCGTTCGCGCAAGTGTCGGCCGTGGCCGTTCCCATGGACCAGCCCAATGTCGATACCGATCAGATCATCCCGGCGCGATTTTTAGCCTTATCACGCGTTGAGATGGCGCCGCATCTGTTCCGCGACGTGCGCTATGACGATGACGGCACGCCCAAACCCGAATTCATCCTGAATACGTCAGCCTATAAAGACGCCGAAGTCCTCGTGGCGGGCCGGAACTTCGCCTGCGGCTCCAGCCGCGAAATGGCGGTGACTGTCCTGCAGGACAACGGCTTCAAGGTCGTCATCGCCCCCTCGTTCGGAGATATCTTCCACAACAATTGCTATCAGAACGGCATCCTGCCCATCGTGTTGCCTGAAGACCGCTGCATTGCGATCCGCGAGCACTTGCATCGCAGCCCTGGAGCACGCATGACCATCGATCTGGAGGCACAAACGGTGACCGGGCCCGACAACTGGACCGCATCATTCGAGATCGACAGCTTCCGCAAAGATTGCTTGTTGAACGGCCTTGACGATATTTCGATGACCTTAGGGCATGAGGCAGAGATCGCCGCGTTTGAAGCCGGGCCGAATGCGCCAACGCCTGAGGAGCAGACCCTCCGAGCCCGGCCTTAAGCCGGTTGGCTGGTGCAAAACTGATGCTTGCAGAACGTTTTCCCCAGAAAAAATGGAGTGGTTCGCACCGGTATTAACCCGACTATGCCCAGTGGCAGAGCGACTTGCTCCGAGAACGCCATATTTTCGCGTTAGAGAATCGGCACTTTACGCGTGAAGGCTGCACACGTTGGGGTCGTGGGGAATGCAACTGATTACGGCTTTAGAAGAACTGGTTGGCACGGCCGTGCTTGCGATGACTGCGTGCCGCACAGAGAGCGCCGACGATATCGGGGACAAAGGACGCTACTTTTCCGCCTGGCTCAAGGCGGAAGATAAACTCGGTGTGCTTGGGCCTGTAATCGACGCCCTCGCACGTGACATCCTGGACAACCCCCAGACGCGGTCGCTGTCGCAACACGCGTTGACGCATCACGCCCGCCAAACGGCTTCGCTGCTCGCCCGACACCCGCCACGCGACAGCACGCTCTTTGAACAACCGCAGTCCGGCATTGCCGACGGCCACACCCGCAGCGCGGGTGAGAGGCGTGCCGCGGACGTGTTCGCACGTGCCCAGGCGTCCGGCGACATTGCGCAGAGCGGCCTCAAGCCCGATGTGACGTTGCTGCTCCTGAGCCGGGTTCTCGATCGTCTTTTCCATGAACCCGCAATCCTGGTTGCAATGTCGCCGCTGGCTGCCGAATATCTCGCAAGCTCGAGGTCGCAGATGGACGGCACAGGCGAGGCCCCCACGTCTCGCTATGGACTGACGGCACCCCTCACGTCCGCCGTGGACGCCGCGGGGGGGCCAGCACTGTTCTCCGAACTGCGTGAGCGGTTCGGATTGGGAGAGGCTTCGGTCGAACGCATTCTGCACCTCTTGCAGTCGCAGAGCGTCGGTCCGAACGAAATCGTGTCGCGGCTGCGAAACATGGCGGCATGGATCAGCGATGCGCGGGCGGAGCTCCTGAGGCCTTCCAATGACGATGTTGACTTGCGCCGCTTGAAGAGCAAAGCCGCCAATGCCCTGAGCGATGGCGATCTCTCCACCGCAATGGACCTTCTGCGGCAGGTCCGGCGGGAATTGCGCCAACGCCGGCGTCGGATCGAGGAGCGGCTGCACGAGGAGGTCGCCGCTCTCTCCGCGCAAATGGTCGAGGAGGCCGCGTCTGCCGGCCGTCTGGCCCAACTCTGCAT
>JBKJYG010000165.1:0-4252 GCA_046715905.1 Hyphomicrobiaceae bacterium
GCCGGCGACTGCGTCTGGCCTTGCGAGCGGCTTCGGTGCGAGGGGTCGGGGTGCCAGCCGAGGACGGCCAGCATTGCCGCGAACCCTAGGACATAGGCCAGCGCGACGTAGCGGCCTTCGACGATCCAGCGGCCGACGTTGCGCGCCTCGGGGAACACGCTGGCGATCGCCACCCCCGCCGATGATCCAAACCAGATCATCGAGCCGCCAAATCCGACGGCAAAGGCGAGAAAGCCCCAATCATAGCCCCCCTGCCGCAACGCCAGGGCCGTCAACGGGATATTGTCAAACACCGCCGACACGAAGCCTAGCCCGAAGGCAGTCTGCCACGAGGCAGCCGGCAGGCGCTCCACCGGCATCATCGAGGCGGCCGTCACCAGCATCAGCAGAAACAGCGTGCCCGGGAGGTTGTCGCGCACAAGCGACCAGGCCGGTTGCCGCAGAGCCGCCGTCAACCCGATCGCAATCCAGACGGCAAGGCCGATGACGGGAACGCTTTCGAGCAGCCAGGGCGCCTTCAGATTGGCGGCGACATTGGCGCCCACCGCGGCCAGCAGCATGACGACGACAATGGCCACGCGCGTCCAATCGGGTGGGGCACCACGCGCGGCATCCTTGAGGATCGGTGAATAGGCGTGCTGTGCGCGTGCCGCCGGAATGCCAAAGATGATAAGGGCGACAGCCGAGCCCACAATGGCTTCGAGCACGCTCGCGGGACTGACGCCGTCGATCCACATCATCGTTGTCGTGGTGTCGCCGACGACGCTGAATGCGCCGCCCGCGTTCGATGCGGCCACGATGGCGGCCACATACCCCAAATGCACGTTGCCGCGGAAGACTTTGCGCGCCACCGTGCCGCCAATCAGGGCTGCCGCGATATTGTCGAGGAAGCTCGAGACGATCCAGATCAGCGCGAGCAGGAGAAACCCGCCCTTCCAGTCGTTGGGGAGCAAAGCCGGCATCAGGTCTGGAATGTTGCTCAGCTCGAAGTGCCGCGCCAAGAGCGCGAAACCGAGCAGCAGAAGCCCAAGGTTCGCGAGCGTTATCCATTCGTGGTTGAAGTGCAGCGCGAGGCCCGACAGTCCCGAGCCGCTCTTGAAGCCGGTGAAAAAGAGCTTGAAAAGCGTAATGGCCGACAATCCGATCAGGGCGACCGCAAACGTGCGCTCGTGAAACAGCGCAACGCCGAGAAGCGTCAGACCGAACAGGATGAACTCAATCGGCAGCTCTGGCATATCCCCCGCCTCGGTGCGTTGTGGCGTCTTGCATTGCGCGGCTTATTGCGCTTTCCTATAAACGTCTTCTCAAAAAGACATCGTGCGTAGTTTCAATTACCCTGCGCGTTTGCGTCCGCTCAAGGCAAGCCGTGCAAGCGTCGAAAGGTTATCGCGTGTCAATACCGCATTTCCTTGTGCACAGCCCGAAAGATAACGTCGGCGTCGTGGTCGTCGAAGGACTGAAGGCGGGCACCGAGATGCTCGGGGTGATCACCGAGACGGACACCACCCTTCACCTCAAGGCCGTGCATGATATCCCGATCGGTCACAAGGTTGCGCTGAAGGCGCTGACCATGGGCGATACGGTTGTGAAGTATGGCGCTGACATCGGCAAGATGGTTGGCTCTGCCAGCCAAGGGGAGCATGTCCACATCCACAATCATCGGACCAAGCGCTGGTGAATGCGGGCGGATAGACCGCCTGCAGGGCCGTGAGTTCAGGCTACGACGAGACCGGGACAGCAATCGATGGCAGCTCAAACACGCAGCACCGCGGCGAAATCGAAAGACAACCTCGGTTTTCGCGGTTGGCGGCGCGAGAACAAGCGGGTCGGCGTTCGCAATCACGTGCTGATCCTGCCGCTCGACGATCTGTCCAATTCCGCGTGCGAGGCAGTGGCCAACAACATCAAGGGCACGCTGGCGATCCCGCATGCCTATGGCCGCTTGCAGTTCGGCGCCGATCTCGATCTCCACTTCCGGACGCTCATCGGCACCGGCTCCAATTCCAACGTGGCCGCCGTCGTCGTGATCGGCATCGAGGATGGATGGACCGACCGGATCGTGCAGGGCATTGCCAAAACCGGCAAGCCCGTGGTCGGCTTCGGCATCGAAGGCCATGGCGACATCGCCACCATCGCCAAGGCGTCCTACAAAGCCAAGGAATTCCTGCAATGGGCGTCCGAGCGCAAGCAGGAAGAGTGCGGCATCGACGAGCTTTGGGTCTCGACCAAGTGCGGCGAGAGCGACACCACCACCGGCCTCGGTTCGTGCCCGACGGTGGGCAACATGTACGATAAGCTGATCCCGAAAGGCATTTACGGTTGCTTTGGCGAGACCAGCGAGATCACGGGCGGCGAGCACATCGCCAAGGAGCGCGCGGCGACCAAAGAAATCGGCGAGAAGTGGTACAAGGTCTGGAAGGCCTATCAGGACGATGTGATCGAAGCCAACAAGGTCGACGATCTGTCCGAGAGCCAGCCGACGAAGGGCAATATCGCCGGCGGCTTATCTTCGATCGAGGAAAAGGCCCTCGGCAATCTGGAGAAGATCGGCCGCACCTGCCGCTACATCGACGTGCTCGAGCCTGCCGAGGCGCCGGCCAAGGGTGCTGGTCTTTACTACATGGACACGTCCTCGGCCGCCGCGGAGTGCGTCACGCTGATGGCTGCGGCGGGCTATGTCGTGCATACGTTTCCAACCGGCCAGGGCAACGTGATTGGCAATCCGATTTTGCCCGTCATCAAGATTTCGGCCAACCCCAAGACGCTGAGGACCATGCCCGAGCACATCGACTTGGATGTCACCGGGATTCTGCGCCGTGACATGACATTGGAGACCGCTGGCGACGCCCTGATCGATATGGTCGTGAGAACCGCCAATGGCCGGCTGACGGCCGCCGAAGCTCTGGGCCACCGGGAATTCTCGCTGACGAAGCTTTATCGGAGCGCTTGAGTGGCGGTGGCAGACGCAGCGCTCGGAATTCCGGATTCGCGCGTGGGACCGGGACATCAAACCCAACTCGGGGGAACGAGGGTGGGCGAGATGTTCCGGTCCTTTCGTCGTGCAACGGGCAAATAACGCCGTGTACCCAGTATTGTTCCGGGGTAAAGAAGGACGGTCATGAAAATCACGCGTATTCGGGATGCGGTGGCGCCGATCCCCTCAGCCATGCGCAACGCAGCAATCTCGTTCGATAAAATGACCATCAGTGTGGTGGCGGTCGAAACGGACGTTGTGCGGGCCGGCAAACCGGTGATCGGATACGGGTTTTGCTCGAATGGCCGCTACGCGCAGTCGGGGATCATTCGCGAGCGGTTGGCGCCGCGCATCCTTGAGGCCGCACCCGAAACGCTGATCGATGCTGAAGCGGAGAACCTCGATCCGTTTGCGGTGTGGCGGGCGATGCTTTCAAACGAGAAGCCCGGCGGCCACGGAGATCGAGCGGTTGCTGCCGGCGCCGTCGATATGGCGGTCTGGGATGCCGTTGCCAAGATAGCCGGCCAGCCGTTGTGGCGTATACTTTCCGATCGGTTCAACGGCGGCCAGTTCGACGAGCGCGTGCTGGTGTACTCGGGCGGCGGCTATTATTACCCCGGTAAGGAGAAGGAAGGCCTGCAATCGGAAATGCGGCGCGCCCGGGAGATGGGCTATCGGCTGCTGAAGATGAAGGTCGGTGGCGCGTCGCTGGACGACGATCTTCGCCGTATCGAGTGGGTGCTGGAGATTGCGGGAGGCGGCGACAAGGTCGCGATCGACGCCAATGGGCGGCTCGATCTCGAAACGGCGCTGGCCTATGCCAAGGGCATCGCACCTTATAATCTGTGCTGGTTCGAGGAGCCGTGCGATCCGCTCGACTATCTCGCGCACGCCGTGCTGTGCGAGGCGAGCGCGGTTCCAATCGCCACCGGCGAGAACCTGTTCTCGGTCCAGGATTTCCGCAATCTGCTGCGCCATGGCGGGATGCGGCCGCACAAGGACTGGCTGCAGCCCGATCCCTCGCTCTGCTATGGCCTGACGGAGGCGCTGCGCATTCTCGAGGTGTCCGACGCCATGGGTTGGTCCCGCCGTCGCACGGTCCCGCATGGCGGACACCAACTCGGGCTCAACATGGCCGCGGGTTTGCAACTCGGCGGCGCCGAAAGCAATCCCGGCGTGTTCCAGCCCTACGGCGGCTTTGCCGACGAGATTCCGATCGTCGAGGGCTACACGACGCTGCCCGATGTACCGGGCATCGGCATGGAGCTGCGCACCCGG
>JBKJYG010000166.1:0-8122 GCA_046715905.1 Hyphomicrobiaceae bacterium
GCCATATGGTGGGCGTTGGCGTGCAGCAGCATGACGCCATCGCACATCATCCCGACGTGACCAGGCCAAAATACGAGGTCACCGCGCTCTAAACCGTCGAGATTCCCTGGAATGAACACCTCGGCACCGAGGCCCGCTTGCTGCAGGTCCGTGTCTCTGGGCGCGGCTAAACCTGTGGCTTCGAGCGCGATCTGGACCAGTCCCGAGCAGTCAAGCCCGTGTCGCGTACGGCCGCCCCACAGATACGGAGTGCCGATGAAGCGTTCCGCGAGGGCGACATAATCCCGGGCGCGCCGGGTGATAGGCTGGATATGCCGCGCTGCCACGCAACCGCCGGTCGCAAGGAACCCGAAGCGGTCATCGAGGCGGGCGATCTGGATCGTCGCGCCGAGCGGCAAATGCATCAGCGGCGCCTTTTTGATGTCGGGCTCCGGATAGACAAACGTGCCGATTGCCGACACGCGATGGGTTGGCGTGCATGCTTCGCGCGACAGTGCGTCCGCGGGCGTGTAGCCGACATAGCCGTCCCGCGCCAACTGCAGCCAAGCCCATCCCTCCGCCACGTCAAACACGGTGACAAGCTCCCCGTGCAGGGCTTCCGTCAAAAGCTCTTCGGTGGCTCTCGGACCCCGCCGCAGCGGAGTAACCGGCCAGCGCACTTGCGCAGCGTGGCCCTCCACGAAACGCCCGGCCTCAACCCGGCCTTGCAAAGCTTGGGCTGCAAGATCGGGGCGGAATGCATGCAGACGGGGATCGAGTTCAGCCATGTTCAGTCTCTCGAAGTTGAGCTAAGCCCGTCTTAGCCAAAGCGCCGCCGCAGCACTTCGAAGACGGCCCGGGCAGCTTGCGGCTCGCCGCCCTTGGGCCCGAGCGGTCGTGGCGACGGACGCCATCCATAGATGTCAAAATGGGCGAAACGGCGGGCCTTATTGACGAATTTCTTAAGGAACACAGCGGCCACGATGGAGCCAGCGAAGCCCCCTTCGGCAACGTTGTTCATATCGGCTACGGCGCTGTCCAACCACGAGCCATAAGGCGTTGTCATTGGTAGCCGCCAGACCGGATCGGCCACGGCGGCGGCCGCTGCTTCCAAGTCCCGCGCAAGGTCCAGGTCATCGCAATAGTAAGGTTGCAGATCCGGTCCAAGAGCCACGCGCGCCGCGCCGGTAAGGGTAGCGAAGGTGAACAGATAATCCGGACTATCTTCATCGGCAAGCGCCAGGGCATCCGCGAGAACGAGACGGCCCTCGGCATCGGTATTGCCGATTTCCACCGTCTTTCCAGCCCGGCTCCGGATGACATCGCCAGGACGGAAGGCATCTCCTGCGACGCTGTTCTCGGCGATCGCAAGCAGCACCCGCAGCCGCACGTCAAGCTTGGCCGCCAAAAGCATGTGCGCGAGCGCCAGAGCCGCAGCGGCGCCTCCCATATCCTTCTTCATCAGCAGCATCCCGGCTGACGGCTTGAGATCAAGTCCACCCGTGTCAAAGCAAATGCCTTTGCCAATGATCGTAACCTTGGGTGCGTCGAGCCGGCCTGAGGCGATTTCGACCAAGCGGGGAGCGCGCGGGCTCGCGCGACCGACAGCATGGATCAGTGGAAAATTCTGATCGACGAGTTCATTCCCGATGATGCTCGTGACCGTGGCGCCGTGCACCTTGGCCAGCGCCCGCGCCGCAGTCTCGAGTTCGTCGGGTCCCATATCATTGGCCGGCGTATTGATGAGATCACGGCCAAGCCAGACGCCTTCGACCGCCTGCATGACCCGCTCGGTTTCGACACCGCCTGAAAGTTCGAGCCGAGGCATCGGCTCTGCCGGGTCAGTTTTATAGCGGCGGAAGCGGTACGACCCCAGGCCCCAAGCGATCGCCGCCAGCGTTGGATCGGCCTGCTGTGATTGGATTCGATAATCGCCGGGCGGAAGCTGCGGTGGCAGCAACCCGACCAAAGTGGCAACGGGTTCGGCACGATCCTGATCGTCACCCAGGCCAAGCACCACGCCTGCAACTCTTCCGTCGGGTCCTGGAAGGAGAGCGTGCCGGCGGGCCTGACCCCTGAACCCGATCGCCTCGAGCCAAAGCCGCTGTTCACGGGAGAATTGAGATAGAGCCTCTGACTTGCTGTCCGAAGCGAACTCGAGCGGCCGCAAGAGCCAAATCGGTCGGCACGGTGCATCGGCATTGGCGTGGGTGAAGGCATCCCGGGGACTGGGGCCTGCCGGGCCGGTCGTTGCGAACGGAAAGCGGCTTTTCTCGTCAATCATCGTGCTGTGTTCCGTTGCTGTCTGCAGCTCCTGGCCGCGTGACCAGGCTGGCCGGTTGCGCGTGAAACTTGGCCGCCGACGCTCCACCTCGCGCTTTCGATAGGCAAACTTTAATCAAATTTTGACGGCTGTACCGGAAAGTGACGTTCCGAGATCTTAATGATTTTTTAGAGCCGCACGCGTCGCGGCAAGCAGGCTTGAACCCATGATCGTTCCCTTTGGCAATCGGAACCGCGCAACGGCCCAGGGGACCGTCTGTGCGGCCATTCTGGCGGCCTGCGTCGTATTAGGTGGTTGCTCCCAACTCGGTGAACTCACGGGCAGCTCCGGTTTGTTGCATACGGCGAGCACGACAGCCACCGGCTCGGTCCCTGGCCAGACCGGGTTACGCCCCACAGATGAGCTGGAGAAAGCGACCGAGTACTGGGGCAAGGAAGTCGGCCGCGACCCGCGCAATGGCAAGGCCGTGCTGGCTTATGCACGTAACCTGAAAGCGCTCGGGCGCAAGCAAGAAGCTCTGAGCGTGCTGCAGTCCTCTTACACGTACAATGCGGCTAACCGCGAGTATTTGTCGGAATATGGCCGGCTGGCGCTCGATCTTGGCCAAGTGAGTACGGCCGGGCAATTGCTCGAGCGCGCCGACGATCCAGCGCAACCCGATTGGCGCGTGTCTTCCGCTCGCGGCACAGTCTTGGCCAGGCAAGGCCAATACAAGGAAGCGCTCTCGTTTTTCGAGCGCGCGCGAGACCTGTCGCCCGGACAAGCGTCCGTGCTGAACAATCTGGCAATGGCCTACACCATGGATGGGCAAGCTGAACGCGGGGAGCAGCTGCTGCGCGAAGCATCCCTGCTGAGGGCCAACGATCCCCGCATCAAACAGAACCTCGCATTGGTCCTAAACCTGCAAGGCAAGAAGGATAACGCGGACGCGGCACCAAACAGCGACGCATCTTTGTCGGAAGGCCCGTCGCGGATTGGATCCTCGTTCCCAGGTTCGCCAGTCGATACGGTGACGGGTTCCCGATCGCTTTCCACACCGAACGCTGTGGCGAGCCTGCAGCCCGTGACGGCCCACCCCTGGAGAGAGACTTTCAAGCTGGCTGAAACGGCTGTCGAGCCTCGAACGACCGGCGCCCTTCCGGATCTGCAGGCCCTCGATCCCGATCAGATCATCACAGCGGCAATCGAATCCGAGATGATGAAAGCAAAACCGGACGTCATGGGTGGGCCAGGTCGCCCTGCCCGCCGCTCGACGTTGCAACCCGCGCCACCCGTTTCTCAAATCCTAGAATGAGGCTTTGAGGACCGCCGCAATGTCGTCGATCACGGCGTTGGCGCGGGGAAGATGCTTGCCGTTACTGACGAAGCCGTGAATCTGGCCCGGATAGGTCTTGCGCGTGACCTTCACTCCCGACTTTTCGAGCCGGTCGGCATAGGCTTCGCCTTCGGCGCAGAGCGGATCGAAGCCAGCCGTCAGCACGAGCGTCGGTGGCAGCCGCTCGAGACTCTGAGCCAGCAGCGGGGATGCCCGCCAATCCTTTCGTTGCGCGGCATCGGGCACGTAGAGATCGATGAACCAGCGCATTGTCTCGTCGGTGAGGATCAGCCCTTCCGTGAAGCGGCCATAATAATCACCGCTCATCGACAGGTCGGTCGCTGGATAAACCAGGATTTGAGCCTTCAGCTTAGGACCTTTTGCATTATCGCGCAGCGCCAGGGCGACGGCTGCCGCGAGGTTGCCGCCAGCGCTGTCTCCACCCACCGCGATGCGGCTGGGCTCGATCTTGAGCAGCGCCGCGTTGTCAGCCACCCAGTACACGGCCGCAAGCGCGTCATCGAACGCCGCCGGAAAGACGTGCTCGGGCGCCATCCGGTAGTCGACCGAAACCACCGCGCAAAGGGCGGCGTTGGCGATCTTGCGGCAGACCCAATCGTGGCTGTCGAGATCGCCCAGCACCCAGCCCCCGCCGTGATAGTAGACGTGCACGGGCAAGGGACCCATGTCCGCCGTGCCCGCTCCGCGATAAACGCGAACCGGGATAGGTCCGTGCGGGCCAGAGGCCATATACTCACGCACGCGATCCACATGCGGCAGCTCAGGTTGGGTCGCCAGGCGCCCGCGCCGAAAAACCTCGCGAGCCTCGAGCGGCGGCAGCGAATTGATCTTCGGCCGGCCGAGCGACTTGATCAGTTCTAGAAACGCCTCGCTGTCGGGATCGAGCTGCATGAGACACCTCGCGAATTCGGTCGTCGTTGGAAGTGATGGGTTCAGGCCATGAAGGATAAAATCGCATCGGCCGTCGGACCGGGCTTATCGAGCTCGGCCAAGTGTCCCGCGCCCGCTATGACCGTAAACTTCACCGGGCCGGCTACCGCCTTGGCAATCCGATCCGCGTAGCTTTTGGGTATAACGCGGTCCTGGTCGCCCCACAGCAGCAGCGTCGGCGCCTCGATAAGCGGCAAGCGAGACTCGAGTTTGGTATTGCCGAGCGGCCAGAACACGCGGGCCGCCGCTTCCGAGGCGCGCACCTGCTCGATCGGCCATTCGACCGAATTAGCACCAGGAGGCACGGCTTTCAGCGCGGTCCAGAGTTGCGGATCGGCACACAACAGGCCCGGCACATCATCGGTGCGCTGAGCCCAGACGTTGGCCGGCGGGTCGTTCTCGTCGTAAAGGCCAAAGGGAGCAATGAGCGCGATCTTTCTCAAACTTTTAGGCCACAGCGCCGCCATCTCTGCCACGAATGAGGCGCCAATCGAGCTGCCCGCAAGATCGGCGCCCTCAAGACCGCTCTTCAGCACAATCTGACGCACGGTGACGAGCCAATCGAGGTGGGAATCGAGCAGCGTATGCCCGGTCGCACCCGGTTGCCCGGGCAGGGAGGGAACAACCACCGTACGTTGTTCGGCCAGCTTATCGAGAAACGGGATCCATCGGGGCAAACCGCCGAAGCCCGCAATCCAGCCGATGCGCGGACCCTGGCCCTTGCTCCACACCCGGCAGGGATGCCCGTTGATCTCGATCGTGCTTGCCGTGGGCTCGCTCAAGTCCGTGCTCCCCTGTCGATCGCGCTGGTTGCCGTCATGCTCGAGCTACTCTGCAGCTTCGACTTCGGGTCGAAAGGCTGACACCGTCGCGCGAGCCGACTTCTCCATTGGCTTGGGCCACCACCTGTCTTCCCATTCGGAAAACATAGGCTTCAGTTTCGGCATGACGTGGTCGGCGAACATCTTCGTGTTGTACTTCGTCAGCTCCTTCGGCATGTTGCCATACTGGAGCAAGAGCATAAGATGGCCCACGTTGAGCGTCTTGGCGACGTGTTCCAACTGCTCGGTCACATCCCGCGGCGACCCGACGATCACATAGCCTCGTTCGACAATGTCGGCCATTTCGCGCGCAACCATATTGAAGCGGGTGCCCGCGGTCGATCCCGTGGTGCCGGCCGAACCCAGCGTATCCTTGGCTTTATCGGGCTGACTCGCAGCCTCGGCGGCAGACCTAACCTGACTTTCAAGGCCGACGCGCTGTGTCGCTTCGGTGTTATAGCCGGGCGGCGAAGCGAACTTCGGGTCGACGTGCAGGCAGCGGCCATAGAAGTATTCCGCGGCCTCCGCATAGCGCTCCATGGCTTCCGAGCGCGTCTCAGCCACGCCCACGAACTGCAAGAAGCCCGCCCGATAAGGGTTCCGGTCCTTCCCCAGCTTCTCCATCTCGTCCCAGAAGCCTTGCATGGTTTTCTGCCCGGCCTTGTATCCGTAATAGGAGAGATAACAGTAGACGTAATCCATCTTTGCGCACCACTGCCACGTTTCGACCGACCCGCCGCCAGGGATCCATACCGGTGGATGCGGTTGCTGCAAGGGACGCGGCCAGATGTTGACGTAACGCTGCTGATTGAAGCGGCCGTTGAAGCTGAATGTGTCTTTCTCGGTCCAGGCCTTCATCACCAGATCGTGCGCCTCGAGATAGCGCTCGCGCAGCATCGACGGATTCTGGCCATAAGCGTAGCAGGTGTCCATTGGCGTGCCGACCGGGAATCCCGCGATCAACCGGCCGCCTGATATGACGTCGATCATCGCAAATTCTTCCGCCACGCGCGTCGGCGGATTGTAAAGCGCCAGGGAATTGCCCATCACGCAGATCGCGGTATCGGTCGTCCGGCGCGATAAAGCCGAGGCGATGAGATTGGGCGAGGGCATGAGGCCATAGCCGTTCGAATGGTGCTCGTTGCAGCAAATGGCGTCAAATCCGCATTCAGCCGCGTATTCGAGCTCGTCCATAAAGTCGTTGTACATGTGATGAGCGCGCTTGGGATCGAACAACGACGAATGAATGTCCACCCAAACCGAGGGGTGCTTATCGCGGAAGTCATCCGGCAACTCGGTGTAGGGCATCAAGTGGAACCACAGGCACTTGGTCATGGTGCAGATCCTGGATTATGTTGCGCGGGCAGCCATAGGAGCGACGAATACTGCAACATCTTGCGATATGTCCGGACAGCAAGCAAGCGGCGCGGATGGCGTTTGGTAAGGACCGTCTTGCCTCAGACGGGCCGGGATTGAACGTGCCTTCAAGCCTAAATGGAGATTTGCGGCCATGATCAGCGACACAACCAAGCAACGCATCGGTCGCGAGTTCGGCACACCCGCCGTCGTCATCGATTTAGAAATTGTCGAACGCAACATCGCGCGTGTGCAAACACTCTGCGAGCGAGCCGGGGTGGCGAACCGGCCTCATATCAAGACCCACAAAAGTCCCGTCTTGGCCCGCATGCAGCTCGAGGCGGGTGCGCGCGGAATTACCTGCCAGAAGCTCGGCGAGGCCGAAGTCATGGCTGACGCTGGAATCGAGGACATTCTCGTCAGCTACAATCTCATCGGGGCAGCACGATCGGGCCGGCTTGCGGCGTTTCTCGGCCGCTCAAGACTGACCGCCTGCGCTGACAACCCCACCACCATCGACGCCTATGCTGAAGCTGCGCGCGTGTCCGGCCGGCCGCTCGCCGTGGCCATTGAGTGCGACACCGGTCGCCGCCGGGCGGGAGTGGAGACGCCGCGCGAGGCGATCGAGCTCGCGCGCTTGGTCGCCAACCAGGAAGGCTTGTCGTTCGCGGGGCTCCTCTTCTACCCCAAGGAGGACTCCTGGCCGCAAACTCAGGTCTTTTTTGATGACGTCGCCAAAGCCTTGCGATCGGAAGGCCACACCATCAACCTGGTGTCCACGGGAGGCACGCCCAATCTGGCAAACCTCGGAGGTCTCGCCGGAGCGACGGAGCACCGGGCTGGCACCTACATTTTCAACGATCGCATGATGGTCGCTTGCCGCGCCGCCCAGCCCGAAGATTGCGCATTGACGGTGCTGACGACCGTCGTCAGCCGAGCCGGTCCCACGCGCGGCATCCTCGACGCGGGCTCCAAGACGCTGACCGCTGATCCCGGCGGTGGGCTGGACGGCTTCAGGCACATCATCGAGTATCCGGAGGCTCGGATCGCGGCCTTTGCCGAGGAGCACGGTTTTCTTGACCTTGCCCGTACCAATCGCCGCCCAAACGTTGGCGAGATCGTCAGCGTGATCCCTAATCACGTGTGCGTCGTGGTCAACATGGTCGATCAGCTCATTGCCATCCGCAACGGCGAGATCGAGGCCGTGCTTCCAGTGGCGGCAAGGGGTCGGCTCGTTTGAAACGGTCTGGAGTCGTCAACCGACGCGCCGGCACCGGGCCGCTGGAGCTAAGCGCCGTGTGCAACGCAGCAATCGCGTCGCTGTCAATCACAATTTGGTAAATAAAGCGTGAAGACGGCAGTATGCTAATGTATCGTTTTGTCAAAACTGCTAATGCTCAATTCCTGGAAACGGCC
>JBKJYG010000167.1:0-4834 GCA_046715905.1 Hyphomicrobiaceae bacterium
GGTCGGAGTAGCGACGGCCGATCAGACGCTTGATGGCAAAGAAGGTGTTGACGGGGTTGGTGACCCCGTGCCGTTTCGCCGGCAATCCGCTCAAACGCTCACCATCCTCGGTGAAGGCGACGATTGAGGGCGTCGTATTCATCCCTTCCGCATTGGCGATGACCTTCGGAGTGCCGCCTTCCATGACGGAGACGCAGGAGTTTGTTGTTCCGAGATCGATCCCGATCACTTTAGCCATGATAATGTCCCTGTTTGATGCGGCGAACCGTCGGACCCAGTGCGGCGTCCGATGCTCCATAAAGCCCTGCGAGGGCCATGAAAACGGTCCCCTAGAACGGTTTTCAACTACTTCTCGCTATATAGGGGGGGCCGATAAATGCCGCAACGCCCGTGCTACACGCGACCGTGATAATTTTACCGCGTGATCACCTTTGCATGTGAGACAGACCGCGTGATGACGACGCTCCCCGACGGGTTTCAACATCTCAGCAGCTACTTCGCACAGCCATGTCAGGCGGCTCTGCTCGACGACGTCCGAAAGGTCATTGTCGCGGCGCCACTCTACACGCCCGCCATGCCACGGACAGGGAAATTGCTCTCCGTGGCCATGACAAATTGCGGGGACTTGGGTTGGGTTACCGACCAGCAGCATGGCTATCGATACGAAGCCGCACATCCCCTGACGGGAGAGCCCTGGCCGCCGATTCCAAAGCGCCTTATCGACCTCTGGTTCGACGTATCGCGCCAGTCCGCCCCACCCCAGGCCTGCCTCGTTAACTATTATCACGGGCGGGCAAAAATGGGTAGCCATCGCGACCAGGATGAGGCGGATTTCAGCGCACCTGTGGTGTCGGTGTCGCTGGGCGACACAGCGATTTTCCATATCGGCGGCTTGCGGCGCTGCGAGCCCAAGGTTCGCGTGCCACTGATCTCGGGTGATGTGGTGATCCTGGGCGACCGGTCCCGGCTCGCGTATCATGGAGTCGACCGCGTACTTGCGGGCTCTTCGAACCTGCTCGCGGAAGGCGGGCGGATCAATCTGACGCTGCGGCGCGTCACGCCACCTTCGACGTGAGGACAACGAGCCGGCGCAAAGCAGACGGGTTAGGCAGCATCGTTGGGTAGGTGTGGCGAAGTGCCCTGAGCCTGGGCGGGCGATGACCCAAGGCCATCCCCGGGTTTGCCCTGCTTGGTTCCGCCTTTGGCGACAACCACCATGGCGGGCCGAAGAATACGGTCCTCAATCATGTATCCCGACTGGAACACCTGCAGCACGGTCCCCGCCGCCACCTCCGAATTTTCCGTCTCCATCACCGCTTGATGATGGTGGGGATCGAACATCTCGCCTTTGGGATCGAGACGCCGGATTCCATGCCGCTCCAATGCGTTCATGAGTTCCCGCTCCGTCATCGTGACGCCGTCGAGGAAGCTCTTCAGCACCGTGTGCTCGTCTGCCGCGCCAGCCGGGACGGAATCGATCGCCCGCTGGAAATTGTCGCCGACGGTAACGATATCCCGGGCGAATTTTGTGACCGCGTACTTGTGCGCGTCGGCCTTCTCCCGCTCGGTCCTTTTCCTCACATTGTCCATCTCGGCATGGCTCCGAAGTAACCGGTCCTTCAAGTCAGCCACCTCCGCTTTCAAAGAGGCGATCAGACCCAGTTGCAAATCGGCGGAAGCATCGTCTGGCGCCGCTTCGGGCCCGGATTTGTCAAAGCCGGGCCGATCCGCCGGCGGGGCGGCCTCGTCAGCGGTCTCCGACTGGGGCCCTCCAAGCGGGTGCTCTGTCTTGGGATCATTCATCATTCGGGCCTTCTTTACGCTCGGGTGGACGCACAGCGAAAGCTTCGCCAAGCGGTTCACTGCGTGGTCGTTTGCTTTGATTCAGTTGACGCATATCATCGCGTAGCGCGAGAAAATCAAGTCAACGCTTTGCTGACGAGCCTGGCGGTATAATCCACCATGGGAATGATGCGCGCGTAATTCAGCCGCGTGGGGCCGATAACGCCCAGGATGCCGACGATCTTGCGACTGGAATCGCGGAAGGGCGACACGATGACCGACGAACCTGATAGGGAAAACAGCTTGTTTTCCGAGCCGATGAAGATCTGAACGCCTTCACCCTTGTCGGCCAGCCCTAGCAGTTGAATAATGTCCCGCTTCGATTCGAGATCGTCAAAGAGCTGCCGAATCCGCTCCAGATCCTCAATTGCCGAAACGTCCTTGAGCAGATTGGCTTGCCCCCTGACCAACAAGCTCTTGCGGTCGCCCTGTACGCCCGACCAAGTTGCCAGCCCGGCCTCGATCACCTTCTTCGTAAGCTGATCCAGCTCTGCCTTGGCCTTCGCGTAATCGACTTCGATGCGGGCGTTGGCCTCACCGATCGTGAGCCCGCGGATCTGATGATTGAGGTAATTGGACGCCTCCGTCAGGGCGGAGGGCGGCAACCCGCGCGGCACGGCGATGACCCGGTTCTCGACCGTCTGGTCCTCCCCCACCAACACCACCAGCGCCTTGCCAGGCTCGAGCGGCACGAACTCGATGTGCTTGAGCCGTTCGTCCTGTTTGTCGCTGAGAACGAGGCCCGCGCAGTGAGACAGGCCCGAAATCATGTCGCCGGCTTCCGACAGCACCTGCTCCATCGATTTCGAGCGCCGAGCCGATAGCTGCGCCTCGATCTGCCGTCGTTCATCATCAGCAAGATTGCCGATCTCGAGCAGGCCGTCGACGAACAAGCGCAGGCCGCTTTGCGTCGGCAGCCGTCCGGCGGACGTATGCGGCGCGTAGATAAGCCCCAGATGCTCCAGATCCGACATGACGTTGCGGACCGATGCCGGAGAAAGCGTCATGGGCAGGTAGCGCGTCAGGTTTCGCGAACCGACCGGCTCGCCAGTCGCCAGATAGGATTCAACGATGATGCGGAAGATCGCGCGGGTACGATCGTTGAGTTTGGTCAAGGCGGATGGCGGTTGCAGCATTCAGGAGCCACGGTCGGGGCGCAACAGATGTCGTCCAGGACTATGGTGCGTCGCCCGGGGGGCGTCAAACCAGCGCCGTGTGATTTGGTTGAGAACAAACGCCTCGGTTGCCCGGGCATCGGCGATGGCCCCTCACGGGCGGCGGGTTGATCTTCGGGCGGACCTTGCGTAGCGTGCGGCCTTCCCCTGATCTGGCCGCCTTGCCGGCCGTGTCCAGTGAGCCTTCATGCGCCCTTCAAAACGCCAGCCGGACGAATTGCGTCGCGTGTCCATCGAACGCGCGGTGTCGATGCACGCCGAAGGATCCTGTCTCATCAAATTCGGGCATACACAGGTGCTTTGCACGGCGAGCCTGGAGGAGCGGGTCCCGCCCTGGCTCAAAGGTCAGGCGCGCGGTTGGGTGACGGCCGAGTATTCCATGCTGCCGCGGGCCACCAACGAACGAACGCGCCGCGAGGTGACCGTCGGGCATGCATCCGGACGCACTCAGGAAATTCAACGGCTGATCGGCCGAGCCATGCGCGCCGTCATCGATCTGCCGAAGCTTGGCGAGCGTCAGATCACCATCGATTGCGATGTGATTCAGGCCGATGGCGGCACCCGGACGGCCTCGATCACCGGCGCCTGGGTCGCCCTTCACGATTGCATTCAGTGGATGCGGCAGCGCGATATGGTCCGTGACGGCGTGCTGCGCGACCAGGTCGCTGCGGTCTCGTGCGGGCTGTATAAGGGCACGCCGGTGCTCGACCTGGATTATGCGGAGGATTCCTCGGCGGATGCGGATTCGAACTTCGTCATGACCGGCGCGGGAGGCATCGTCGAGGTGCAGGGCACGGCCGAAACCGTGCCGTTCAGCCAGGAGAGCTTCGATCAGCTCATGGGGTTGGCGCGCAAGGGCATCGGCGAGTTGATCGGTTTGCAGAAGCTGACGGTGACCTGAACGGCGCTGGCCGGCTGGCAGAGTGTGCTGGCAATCGCCTCCTGACGCGGACGGCCGCCGAGAAAGGCCTCGATATGACGCCGACAGGCGTGCTTGAAACGGTTCTCTACGCCAACGATTTGGATGCCGTGGAGCGGTTCTATCGTGAGGCGCTCAATCTGGAGCCGTTTTCGAAGATGCCCAGCCGTCAGCTTTTCTACCGGTGCGGCGAGCAGGTGCTGTTGATCTTCAACCCCGAAGCGACCTCGCGCCCGCCGGCTCCGGGCGCCCTGCCGGTACCCCCGCACGGCGCGAGCGGACCCGGTCACGTGTGCTTTCGTGCCGAAGCGGGTGAACTCGACGCCTGGCGCGCGCGCCTTGAAGGGCTCGGCATCAACATCGAGGAAGATTTTGTATGGCCAGCCTCGGGCGGCCGATCGATTTATTTTCGCGATCCTTCGGGCAACTGCCTCGAGTTTGCCGAGCCAAAGATCTGGGGCCTGACGTGACACCGCGATTGCAAGCCGGATCGAAACTTGTTGTCGCGAGCCATAATCCCGGCAAGGTGCGCGAAATCCGTGAGCTGCTGCAGCCGTTCGCCGTCGAAGCTCTCTCGGCTGCCTCGTTGGGCGTTTCCGAGCCGGAGGAGACCGAAGCCACGTTTGCAGGCAACGCCCGGCTGAAAGCGGTGCACGCCGCCCGAGCCATGGGGCTGCCGGCCTTGGCCGACGATTCAGGGCTAGAAGTGGCGGCGCTCGAGGGTGCGCCGGGCGTCGTCTCGGCCCGATGGGCTGGGCCCGGGAAGGATTTCCAGCACGCTATGCTCCGGGTCAAGGAGGAGCTGGCCAGCCGAGGCGTCCCAATGACACCGCCTCCGGCGGCGAATTTTACCGCTGTCCTCTGCCTGGCCTGGCCTGACGGCGAGAACGAGGTATTC
>JBKJYG010000168.1:0-2510 GCA_046715905.1 Hyphomicrobiaceae bacterium
AAGGCGCCGTTGGTCGACCCAAATGAAAAAGGGCCGCTTTCGCGGCCCTTTTAGCGGCAGCCTCTAGGCTGCTTGTGTCACTGGACTAGGGAGCTTTTTGTCGTCGTCGATCACCCTCCCGGATTTCAGTGCGATGCCGATGTATCTGACCCGTCCCGCGATCTTGGCTTTTGTCACGTTATTCACATCGCCAAACTCGCGGCCGAAGGTCGGTAAGGCTAAGGGTTCCTTCTCCCGATCCTCGCACCAGGCGCAGTAGTCCTCGTAAAGTGCCGTGGCTGTCAGGCTCGAGCCGTCGCTCTCCTCGATCCGCTCCTTATAAAAACGTTCCACGTCGGTACTGGGAGCCAGTAGCTTCTGCGCTGTTTGAGTCCGGTTGTCGTTGGCGATGCTCGATGGTTTTTGAGCCATCAGCACCGGCACGGCCGGGAGCGCTACGCTGGTCATCGACGGCAACATTACCGGTACAGATGGTGCGTCGTGGTCGTACAGACGCCATTGGCTGAAAGCAACGTACATGCCGAAGCCCGAACCGACTTCCAGCAGCAAGGCCACGAAGATCGTCAATGCTGTTTGCACATCATCGATCTTGAAGGCCACGCCAAGCAGGCCGGCAAGTTTGGACAGCACCGCGGCTTGCGGGTCTGCCTCAGACATCACCGTGCCGCCCGTCGACTTGGCCAGATCAGCCTTGAAGGTTGCGACTTGCTTGCCGAGCGTGCTGGCCTGGACGGCCGAGGCCAGCTCGGCAGCCAACGCGTGATAGGATTGGCAGAAATCGCGATTGGCTTTGCCGTTGACCTCCGTGCAGCCTTTGGTCCAGGTCCAGGGACGTTGGTTTTTCACGCCGTCGATCGCGCTCTGCACCGTCATTGCGGGACGATGCTGCGGGATCCAGGCCAGTTGCTCCTCAGTTCGCTTCAACTCAGTCCGCAAGTCATTGTAGGATGCGGCCTGCACAGCGCGTTGACCCGAAGTATCTAGGCGATTGAGCGCCGCATGCCCCAGGGCCGATGTCAACGAGTAGGCCGTGACAACGGTCCAGATCACGACCGACGCGGCAGCCTGCGACCACATACGATTTCGCAACGCTGCAAAGAAGAAAAACGGAACGAGAGCTTTGAAGCAGTCGGCGGCGGCACTGGCCGCCCCGTAGATTTGTCCGTCCATCTCGGTCTTGCCGAGACTGAAGCCGAAACGCCAGTTCATTGCCGCAGAGACGGCGAGAAGCACGCCTGCGGCAAGAATGCCTAAAACGCCCAAAACATGTCTCATCAAAGGAGGCCCCCTAAGCCCTCGCGTCGGCTGTTCTCTCAGACCAGGCCACAGCCATGGGATGGGAAACGCGCACACCGGAGGTGTCGGATGGTGCGGAATGCCGGCGGTTCACTCGTTGCCACTTGCGATTGCCCAGGGGCGTGGCCGCGATGGAGCCGAGACAGACTGCTGCGCAGTCGGGCCTTTGTTCTGCTGTGCGCAGACGATGTCGCACCTTAGCCACATGTTGTGCACAGGAACAGAAACCCGAAGCTGAACCAACAACGCGCTACGAGGAAGTGCTCTCCGTTGGCCGGACAGGTAACTGATTCGTAACGGAAAGTCAGGAAGCAGGGCGCGCGTTCGAACCGTTTGCACGAGCCACGGGACCTGTGGAGAACGTAAACGCTGTCCACACTTCATCCACAGGCAGATAAGTGCTTGAGCCCCGCCAGATGACGATCGAGGATGGATTTAGTGGCTGAGCCTCCGTCGACCCCCAAGAACTGGTGATGAGTGCCTGCGAACCGGCCGCTGCAGGTGTGCCAGCTTCATCCCCGTGCTGTGCGATGCCCGCCTTCACCACCAACTCGGGCTCGCGGGGAGATTGCGGCCTAAATAGCACACTGAGTCGGTGCAGTTCGCACACGCTGAACCAGAGTCTGGAGCCGAAGTGCAACCTCCAAGTTGGATTTTGAACTCACGGCGCTCATTTGGGTTGATCGTGACTGACGCGTCCACCACTTTAGTTCGACAGAATAGGCCTGCGGCGGCGTTGCTGTTGAGACGCCGGCACTGATGCTGACCTGCGTGCGTTACGATTGGTTTGGAGTGCTGGGAATGAATAAAGGCGTATTGGTGGCGTGTGCCGTGGTCGGCGCTGCCTCGCTGTTTGGGCTGAGCGGCGCGTTTCGATCTGAGCCTGCCGGCCAGCTTTCTGCGGGTTCCGTCCAGCCGGCTCACAACGCTAGCCCGACGCATGCCGCGGGTCAGGCGTCCGCGAGCCAGGTCCAAACGATTTCCGATCAGTCGCAATCGAACGTGACGTCCCAGACCCCCGCTCAGCCTCGGATCATCAATCCTTCGCGTCAACGTGACGGGAACGCCGCGGTTGTGCCGGATGGCCAAGCGCCGCGTGCCTTGGGTGCCGGCGAGACCCGTGAGACGCGGCTGCCGGGGGGCCGGCCGGAAGACGAGCCCGGCCGCCGTCATCTCGCGCGCGCGATCCAGCATGAGTTGAAGCGCGTTGGGTG
>JBKJYG010000169.1:0-2564 GCA_046715905.1 Hyphomicrobiaceae bacterium
ATCCTCGCTGACTACACGGTTCTCGATTTGACCCGCGTTCGCTCGGGCCCGACGTGCGTACGCCAGCTCGCTGACTGGGGCGCCAACGTCATCAAGATCGAGGACCCGGAGACGGAGAAGGCAGGGCTCGGTGGTCCCCGTTCTGGCTCCGACTTCCAGAACCTGCATCGCAACAAGCGATCCATGACGTTGAATTTGAAGGCGCCCGGCGGGCGGGACGTGTTCCTCGCGCTCGCGAAAAAAGCCGATATCATCGTTGAGAACTACCGGCCCGACGTGAAAAAGCGCCTTGGCATCGACTATGACTCCGTCGCCAAGCTTAATCCGCGCCTGATCTATGCTTCGATATCGGGGTTTGGCCAGAACGGTGGCCTCGCCAGCCGGCCGGGCTTCGATCAGATTGCCCAGGGCATGGGCGGGCTGATGTCCATCACGGGGGAGCCCGGGCGGGGGCCGATGCGGGTCGGCATTCCGATCGCCGACCTGACGGCCGGCATGTTTTGCTCACAAGCCATCATGTTGGCCCTGCTCGAGCGGGAAAAATCCGGCAAGGGTCAATGGGTGCAGACCTCGCTGCTGCAGGCGCAAGTGTTCATGCTCGATTTTCAGGCTTCGCGTTGGCTCATGGATCAAGACGTCGCCGGTCAAGCCGGCAACGATCATCCGACCTCGATTCCGACCGGCGTCTTCAAGACCTCCGACGGTCACATGAATATCGCCGTTGCCGGCCAGGCCATATGGCTCAAATTCAAGGCGATGTTTTCTGATCCCGCGTTCGATGATCCCGATTTCGCCGATGCCAACGTGCGCTCGAAGAATCGCCGGAAGCTCAATGCCCTGATTGAAAGTCAAACCGTTCACAAGTCCGTCGCAGAGTGGATCGAGCTGTTTAACGCCGCGGGTGTGCCGGCCGGCGAAATCAACAGCATCGATCAGGTCTTTGCCCTGGAGCAGGTCCGCCATCTGGGCCTCGCCCAACCGATGCAAAGCCAGGAACGGGGGGCGACCGAAGTGGTCGGGCAGCCGATCCTGATGAGCCGGTCGAAGGCGACTGTAAAGCGGCCGCCGCCGACCCTTGGACAGCATACCGATGAGGTTCTGGCCGAATTCGGCTATGGCACAGGCGATATCCGCAGGCTGCGCGTGGATGGCGCCATCTGATACGGCCTTCGAGACCGGAGAGATACGCTATGACCGCCACATCTGCGACGCGCGACCTGAGCACTGAGGAAAAACTGATAACCCGCCGCGAGGGGGCCGTCGCGCATATCGTCTTCAATAATCCAGCGAAGATGAACGCGGTCTCGCTCGATATGTGGGAACGTATGGTGAGCTTGCTCGACAGCTACGCCGAGGACCCGGACCTGCGTGTGCTGGTGGTTTCGGGTGCCGGCGGACGCGCCTTTGTTTCGGGCGCGGACATCTCGAAGTTCGAGCAGCAACGCAGCAACCCGGAATCGGTGGCCCATTATAACGCCACCAGCGCCAAAGCCTATGAGACGCTCTACAACTTCCCCAAACCGACGATCGCCAAAATTCATGGCTACTGCATTGGCGGCGGCATGAACCTGGCCGTTTGCTGCGATGTGAGGGTGGCAACGGAAGGCTCTAAATTCGGCATACCGGCGGCCCGGCTGGGACTTGGGTACGGCTACCCGGGGGTCAGCCGGCTGGCTGAAATCGTTGGCATCTCCAAGGCCATGGAGCTCTTCTATACGGCACGCCAGTTCAGCGCGGCCGAAGCGCACGCGTTCGGGTTCATCAACCAGATCGTAGCGGATGCGGGCCTCGATGCTGCGATCGACACCATGACCGGCCAGATCTCGGAAAACGCCCCCCTCACCATCGCCACCATCAAGGCTGTCGCGCGCGAGATTTCACAACCCTCGGCGCGTCGGGATTTCGCCAAGCTCGATGCGATGGTCCGCGCGTGCTTCGAGTCCGAGGACTACATCGAGGGTCGGCGCGCCTTCATGGAGAAGCGAAAACCGATTTTCAAAGGAAAGTAACGTTGATCGCGACTTAGCCACAGTCGGCAGGCAGAGGACCGTACGGCACCCGGCAGAGAATGTCGGTTTGAAGGCTACGGGCGAGGGCGGCGATCCGCCGGGGGTGCTGGCAAAGGGTCGGCTACGCGATGCGCAAAGCGATTGCCATCATGAACACCAAGGGCGGTGTCGGTAAGTCGACGATTGTGCTGTGCATTGCGGAAACGCTGGCAACCTTTCACGGCAAGAACGTGCTGGTGATCGATTCCGACGCACAGGCTAGCGTCAGCTCGATGCTCATTTCGGTTGGCAGCCTGCGCAAGTTGCAGGCTGATGAACGCACGATCGTCGACTATCTGGTCGCCTCGGTATTAAGGAAAACGTCAAGTGAATGGACGGACTTCGTCGTGGGCGGCGTGTCCGATCTTGACGACGCCAAGACCATCTACCTGATGCCCAGCGACATGCAACTCACGCTGTTTGAGCGCGAGGTTTCCCGCGAGGCGCAACATGCGCGCCTGCGCGCGATCATCAACGACCTACTGTCCCGCGCCCGCGGCGTGTTCGATGTCATTC
>JBKJYG010000170.1:0-6893 GCA_046715905.1 Hyphomicrobiaceae bacterium
GGAGGGCACCTTGGGCAGTCCCGGCATGGTCATGATCTCGCCGCAGATCGCCACGATGAAGCCAGCCCCTGCTGCCAGCCGCACCTCGCGAACGGGCACCACGTGGTCCACCGGCGCGCCGCGCAGATTGGGATCGGTGGTGAACGAATACTGCGTCTTGGCCATGCAGATCGGCAATTTCCCGTAACCCATTTCTTCCCAGGTCTTGAGCTGATCGCGCACCGACTTGTCGGCGATCACCTCCGACGCGCGATAGATTTTCCGGGCGATGGTCTGCATCTTGTCGAACAGGCTCATGTCGTCGGGATAGAGCGGCTTGTAATCGGCCACGCCGCTGTCGGCGATTTCGGCGACCCGCCGGGCCATGGCCGCAATGCCCTTCGAGCCCTCGCCCCAGTGCTTGTTCACGAAAGCCTCGGACCCGACGCTCTTGACGTAGTCCACGACGATCGCGATTTCAGCATCGGTGTCGGTGATGAAATGGTTGATCCCCACCACCGCCGGCACACCGAACTGCTTCACATTCTCGATGTGGCGGCCAAGGTTGGCGAGACCCTTCTTGACGGCCTCGACGTTCTCCTTGCCCAGATCGTCTTTTTTAACGCCGCCGTTCATTTTGAGCGCACGGATCGTGGCAACGATGACGGCCGCGGCGGGCTGCAAGCCGGCCTTGCGGCATTTGATATTGAAAAACTTCTCGGCTCCGAGATCGGCGCCAAAGCCCGCTTCCGTCACGACGTAGTCAGCAAGCTTCAGGGCCGTCTTCGTCGCCACCACGGAATTGCAGCCGTGCGCGATATTGGCGAACGGCCCGCCGTGAATGAGCGCGGGACTGTTCTCCAGCGTCTGCACGAGATTGGGCATCATCGCCTGCGCAAGCAGCACCGTCATGGCACCCTCGGCCTTGAGGTCGCGCGCATAGACCGGAGTCCGATCGCGACGATAGGCGATGATGATGTCGCCGAGGCGCGTCTCGAGATCCTTGAGATCAGAGGCCAGACACAGGATCGCCATGACTTCGGAGGCGACGGTGATGTCGAAGCCCGCCTCACGCGGGAAGCCATTGGCGACGCCACCCAACGAGCTCACGATCTCGCGCAGCGCGCGATCGTTCATGTCCATGACGCGGCGCCAGACCACGCGGCGCGTGTCGATGTTCTGCGAATTGCCCCAGTAGATGTGATTGTCGATCATCGCCGCAAGCAGGTTGTGCGCGGACGTGATGGCGTGGAAGTCACCGGTAAAGTGCAGGTTGATGTCCTCCATCGGCACGACCTGCGAGTAGCCGCCGCCGGCCGCGCCGCCCTTCATGCCGAAGCAGGGGCCAAGCGAGGGCTCACGCAGGCAGATCGCCGCCTTCTTGCCAATGTGATTGAGGCCGTCGC
This sequence comes from Hyphomicrobiaceae bacterium, assembly GCA_046715905.1. Classification (GTDB taxonomy): domain Bacteria; phylum Pseudomonadota; class Alphaproteobacteria; order Rhizobiales; family Hyphomicrobiaceae. The sequence continues at coordinate 1,386 of JBKJYG010000170.1, forward strand.
CCAAGCCCACCGTGGTCGTGGTCTTGCCCTCTCCCGCTGGCGTCGGATTGATGGCGGTGACCAGGATCAGCTTGCCATCCTGCTTGGCCTCGAGCGACTTGATGAATTCGGCCGAGATTTTCGCCTTGTCGTGCCCGTATGGAAGCAGATGGACCGATGGAATGGCGAGCTTGGCGCCGATCTCCTGGATCGGCTTCTTCTTGGCATCACGCGCAATCTCGATATCGGATCTGACGGCCACGGCTCTTGCTCCGGACGGTTTCTTGTTGGGTTCCGCCGACTTCGGCAAGGGCGGATCGAATACCGCGCCAATGGCAATGCCGGCCGACTTGGCGAACTCGGCCGCCGCGATCTTCTGGCCTCCCCCGGCCCGTACGCGCTTGATCAGGATGCGCCCACCTTTGGCCGCGACGGCAATGCCCTCGGCAGTGACGGCAACAACCTCGCCGGGTTTGCCCGACCCCGGCTGCCGCTCCGCGTCAAAGACGTCCAGCTTCTGACCCCTGATCATGCTCCAGGCGCCGGGAGCCGGGTTGGCGGCGCGGATGATGTTGTAGATATCAGCGGCAGACTTCGACCAATCAATCTCCGCCAGGTCCTTTTTGAACCAGCTCTCGTAGGAGCCTTTGGACAAATCCTGCTCGATCTTCGGCGCCTTGCCCGCTCTTACGAGCGCGAGGCTTTCGAGCATGGCGTCGACGCCGATCGGAAACAGTTTCTTGAAATAGACATCGCCCAAGGTCTCGTCGGTCCCGATCTCGACGGTTTTCTGCATCAGGATCGGGCCCTCATCGAGCCCTTCGTTCGGCCAGAAAATGGTCAGCCCGGTCTTGGTCTTGCCCATCGCAATGGGCAAGTTGATCGACGAAGGACCCCGATGCTCGGGCAACAATGACGGGTGATACTGGAAGGTGCCAAGGCGCGGCGCGTCCAGCACGGGTTGAGGTATGAACAAAAGCACGTAGGCCATCATGCACACGTCAGCCTCGAAGCTCTTCATCAGCTCGAGCGCTTCCGGCGTCTTCCAGCTCTTGGGCTGGTGCACGGGCAGACCCTTCTCGATCGCAAAGGTTTTCAGCGCGTCCTCGGCCCGGCCGGCCTTATCGGGCGCGCAGCACACCGCGACCACGTTTTTGCCCTCCGCCAGCAGCTTCTCCAGGACGGCCTTGCCGAATGCTTCCTGCCCGTGGACGACGATGCGCATGTGTCTTTCTCCCGTTCGATGGCGATGTCTCCGCCCTGCGCCGATAAGCGCATCGATCCGGCTGAAACTGCAAGTCTTTCTATTCCGCTGCTGCGCGCTTCGCCGACGCGGTTGCGCCCGAGGCCTTGATCGCTGCAACCTCGTCGGGCGAGTACCCAAGGACCTCCGACAGGATTTCATCCGTATGCTCGCCCAGCAGCGGCGAGCGGCGCACGTCGGCGGGGCTAGCCGAGAGCTTGATCGGATTGCCAACCGTCAGGTAGGGGCCCCGGGTCGGATGATCGACCTCGACAATGGTGCCGGTGGCCCGCAACGATCGATCCTCGGCCAGCTCTTTCATGGACAGAATGGGACCGCACGGGATGTCGTATTCATTGAGAATGTCCATGGCCTCGAACTTGGTTTTGGTCATCGTCCACACCTCGATGCGCGCGAAGATCTCGTTGAGCCGCGGCAGCCGGGCTTTCGGCGTCGCATAGTTGGGGTCGGTCTTCCAGTCAGGCTCGCCGATCACGTCGCAGATCGAAGACCAGACCGGCGCCTGCGTAATGAAATAAATGTAGGCGTTGGGATCGGTCTCGACACCTTTGCACTTCAGGATTCGGCCCGGCTGCCCGCCCCCTGAGTCGTTGCCGGCGCGCGGCACCGAATCGCCAAACGGGATGCCCTCGCCAAACTGGCTGAACTCGGTCAGCGGCCCGTGTGCCAGACGCTGCTGATCCCGCAACTTGACCCGCGCCAGGTTCAGCACGCCATCTTGCATGGCGCAGGTCACCCGCTGGCCAAGACCGGTCGTGGTGCGCTGATAAAGTGCCGTGACGATGCCAAGCGCCAGATGCAGTCCGGTGCCCGAGTCGCCGATCTGCGCGCCGGTGACGAGCGGCGGCCCATCGCGAAATCCGGTCGTCGAAGCCGACCCGCCGGTGCATTGGGCGACATTCTCGTAAACTTTGCAGTCCGCGTAAGGGCCCGGCCCGAAGCCCTTGACCGAGGCGACGATCATTTTGGGATTGAGCTCATGGATGCGCTCCCATGTGAAGCCCATGCGATCCAATACGCCCGGCCCGAAATTCTCAACCAGCACATCGCACGAAAGGATCAGCCGCTCCAGCACCTGCCGTCCGGTCGCATTTTTCGCGTCCAGCGTGATCGAGCGCTTGTTGTGGTTCAGCATCGTGAAATAGAGGCTGTCCACGTTGGGAATATCCTGCAGCTGGCCGCGCGTAATATCGCCGGTGCCCGGGCGCTCCACCTTGACCACATCGGCGCCAAACCAAGCCAGCAGTTGGGTGCATGTCGGACCCGACTGCACGTGCGTGAAATCGAGGATACGAACGCCTTCCAAAGCTTTGGTCATAAGCTGATCCTTATTAAAGCGTTCGACTGGAAGCGGTCAGCAGGGCCATCGGCTCACCGGCCTCCAAGCACGGGTTGGGATCGTTCACCTTCGACCCGCAACCGGGGACGTCGGGCTACTTGTACATCGTCTGATTTTTGGTGCCGGGCGCATACTCGCGCGGATCAACCCAGATGTTGATCACCGCCGAGCGGCCGCTCTTGGCGATCGACTCGCGACCACGTTGCAGGGCGCCCGCAATCTGGCCGGCTTCCCGCACCTCCTCGCCGTAGCCCCCGAGCATCTCGGCGAATTTGCCGAACGGCACGTCGCCCAGAAGATTGCCGACGTTGCCCCGCTGCTCGCCGTATTTCGCGATCTGGCCATAACGGATCTGGTTCATCGCCGAATTGTTGCCGATGACGGCCAGATAGGGAACGTTGAAGCGATTGGCCGTTTCCATGTCGAAGGCGGTCATACCGAACGAGCCGTCGCCGTAATAGCAGAGCACCTCTTTTTTCGGCTGAGCGAGCTTGGCCGCGATGGCAAATCCGGTCCCGACACCAAGCGAGCCGAGCGCACCCGGATCCATCCAATGACCCGGCGCGCGCGGGCGCACCGCCTGCGCCGAAATGGTCACCACGTCCCCGCCGTCGCCGATATAAATCGTGTCCTCGGTCAGAAACTCATTCAGCTCATAGGCCACGCGCATCGGATTGATGGGCGAGGCGTCGGACTTGAACGCGGGCATCAGCTTCTGCGTCGCTGCATCTTCGGCTTCGGTGAGGCTCTTCATCCACTGTCGGCGCAGTTGCCGTTTGCCCTGATCGATCTTGGCCGTGGCGGCCGCCAGCACAGCTGCGCAAATCGCGCCCGGATCGCCCACAATACCCAGCGAGATATCCCGGTTCTTGCCGACCGTGCGATAGTCCTGATCGATCTGAACCAGCGTTGGCACGTTGATGCGACGGCCGTATCCCATGCGGAAATCGAACGGGGTGCCGATGATGACGACGACATCGGCCTTACTGAAGGCCAGGCTGCGCGTGCGATCGAAATGGTGCGGATCACCCGGCGGCAGCGTGCCTCTCGAGCCTCCGTTGAAGTAGCCCGGGATATCGAGCCCGCGCAGCAGCGCGATCGCCTCGTTATGGCCGCGGGCGGCCCAGACCTGCTGCCCGAACAGAATGGCCGGGCGCTCCGCATTGACCAGCAGGGCCGCCAGCTTTTCGATGTCCCGGGGATCGCCGATGGACTTGACGGAGGATCGATAGGCGCCAGGCTTCGGAATGACAGCCTTGTCGATGTGCACCTCGCGGTCCAGTACGTCGCGGGGAATTTCCAGATACGAGGGGCCATAGGCGCCGGTAAAGCACTCGCGCGCGGCCATCGTCACCATGTCCGCGATCCGCTCCGTGGACATGACGGTCGAAGCAAATTTGGTGATCGGCCGCATGATGTCGACGTGAGGCAGATCCTGGAGTCCGCCCATCCGCCACTGCCCCAACGCACTTTGCCCGCCGATATGCAGGACGGGACTTTCCGAACGGAACGCGGTTGCAATGCCGGTGATGGCGTTGGTGCAGCCGGGTCCCGCTGTCGTCACCACACAGCCAAGCTTTCCGGTCTGCCGCGCATAGCCGTCGGCGGCGTGAGCGGCAACCTGCTCGTGGCGTACGTCGATGATGCGAATACCCTCGTCGATGCAGCCGTCGTAAATGTCGATGATATGACCGCCGCAGAGCGTGAAAATGGTATCGACGCCCTCATTCTTGAGGGCCCTGGCGACGAGATGACCGCCGGAGAGGATATTGGGATCGGAGCTCTTGCGCTTGAGCGTGTCTTCAGCCGTCGACGCCGCTGTCTTTGCCGCTTCCGCCATGGCGGTTCTCCCTTTAGGTCAAGTTTGCCGTGCTCTCAATCGAGCGCGACGAAGCGCTCCACGTGATCGCGTAGTTTCAATGTGTGCTCACGCACGAGGCGTTCGGCCCGCTCCGTATCGCGCTGCTCGAGCGCGTGCACGATTTCGGCATGGTCAACGATTGAGCGGCGTGCACGATCCTGCTCGACGATGGTGCGCTGTCGTATGGCGCGCACATGCAAGAACAGGTCATCCGTCTGCTTGATCAGCAGCGGTGACTTGCCGAGGGCAATGATGGCCTGATGGAATTTGATGTTGGCGTCGGAGTACTCGCCCATGTGGGCTGCGACCTCGGCGGCGGAAAATATATCCACCAGACCATGCAAGCCCCCTAATTCGGCGTCGGTGGCAACCGTTGAAGCCAGGCGCGCTGCCATGCTTTCAAGCGCCGCCCACACCGTGATCATGTCGAGAATTTCGGCCTTCGTGCGCCGCACGATGAAGATGCCACGCCGCGGGACAACCCGGACCAGGCCTTCGGAGCCGAGCTGCGCCAGCGCTTCCCGCAAAGGCGTGCGGCTGACACCGAACCGCTCCGACAGGTCGCGCTCGTCGAGGCGCAACGCGGCGTCCGGGGCGTAGATATTCATGTTCATAATGGCCGTCTTCAAAGCCTCATAGGCCCTGGCCTTGAGGCTTTGGCTTTCAGCGATGGGCTGGATTTTGAGCACGTTGGTCATGTGAAGCCGTCGATGCATCCAACGAAGGAGATGTGGCATGCCATACACCAGCCCATACACCTGGCGCAACCGGATGCGTGTCAACTTTTGCCTTTGTCCCGGAAATTGGGTTTTGGCATGCCACTAAAGAGATGGCCAATAGTCGCCGCTAGAGCAGTTTCCGTTTGATGTGAATCGCTTGGGCATCACGGAACCACGCCATGCCGCACATCAGATTCAGTGTCTTCATGGCTGGCAGATCAGGAGACGATCGATGGCACGGGGCAATTCGAACGATCCAAGAGTTCGGGTCGTCTTGCGGCGCCCTTGGCGCCCGGCGCCATCGTCGACGCGATGCCTTGTGGGGAGCCGCATCGGCGAACTGTGG
>JBKJYG010000171.1:0-4852 GCA_046715905.1 Hyphomicrobiaceae bacterium
GGCGGTTCAATCAGCAGTGTATGATAGACGAAGCCCGAGGTTCTATGATGCTCGAAGGGTAACCGTCGTACGGACTGCCGAGCCGGCAGCAGGCCAGGCAAGAGCCGCAGCACAATCTCCAGGTTGGGCGCCGGCACCGGGGTGTAGTTGGGACGTTCTGAAACGCCAAACCCGTGGTCGATGCTGGCTTTGAAAGTTTGGTAGGCGACTTTGAGTATGTCCTTGAATTCCCGTTCGTCCGCGTAGTTTACCTTGGACGCCGCCCACTGCGCGCCCGCGATGGCGGAGAGGGTATAGGCCCAGAATTCCTTAGCGTAGATCGTGACAGCAACGCCAAGCTCCAGCAGCGCCGTCGCGGCCGTCAATCCCATGACACCCGAGCCAAGCACCGCCACCGAACGATCGCCCGTGGAGGAAAGGCGACGGCGAACGATGTCCCGCACCTTGCTGGCGGTTCCCCAGCTCAAGGTTATCCCAGCCCCCCCATGGCCGTAGTTGTGAACGATGAGCTTGCGCGGATCAGCCGAGGGTGTTTCGGGTTCCAAACGATAGGTGCCGCGGCGAAAGGGTCTCAGGCCGCCGACACAGATCCTGTTGGAAGCGAAGTTCGGGGTTGGGAGGTTTGGGGCTGCTGTGATGGCCATCTCAACACTCCAATGACGAAAGGGTGCCAATCAATCACGCATTGAAAACCGGGCAAGCTTATCGCGAATAGCGGGTCACGGGTAGGCCTGCCGATGTGGTTTCCGGCTTCACGTTTGGCGTCAACGGCCCGCCCGCGCAAGGCTTCTACATGGCGAGGGCCGAGCCGCTGATGCGGATTGAGCCAAAAAAAGCCGACCCCGGATGCAATCTCGTTTGCCATCGTCCCAGCCGGTGGCGCACAGTGGTGCCAGTCTGTTGGGGAGGTACAATCATGGTGCACATCCCAAATTGGCGGCGTCGGCTTTTTGCCCTCGGTATCGTCAGCGTAGGATTGATGGGCTTATCGATAACGGCGGTGTCGCTGCAGCCGGCGCACGCACAGCCCCGCGAAAGAGCTGCGCCGTCGACCAGCGTGATCGACTGGCCATCGGTGGCGCGGGATGCCGAAAGCCTGTCACCGCGCCTCCAGGCCCCTCAAGCACCTGGGCACTTCACGGCGCGTCATCGGGCAGCCGCTGCAAAGCGCCTCAAAAGCTTTACGCTCAAGAACGGAATGCTACCCCTCGCGCACTTGGGCGAGAGAGTTGCGACGCTCTACCCGGGGGTGGCCGCCGTTCCTGTTCCAATTCTGCTTCCCCTCGATACGACGCGGTTACTGGACCAAGGCGACCGAGCGCTCGGACCTCGACGGCAGGGCAAGCCGGAATTTCTCAATGCCTCGATCGAGAGCCTGCAAGTCTTTCCCGGGTTGTCGGGGTACGATGCCGTGGCCACCATCAGCGAGGCCTTGCTGCGCGAGCTGGGAATTGCCCCCTCGCTCAAGCCGCAGCTCCACATCGCCGGTTCCGCCCTGAGCTATGGGGACGACCAGTACGGCGAGGTCGTGACCGATATGCAGGACCTCTATCCCGGCATCCGCCGATCCCTCAACATGGATGAGGTTACGTTCGCTTTTCGCAAATACGGCGCGGCCTACTTCATCAATCTGGCATGCTCGAACGAGCAGCCTGTGGCCGAGAGACTCGCGTGTGCTCAAGCAGACGCCATCTTACGGGCGGTGCTGCGTGATTTGCGGCTCGCGGGTGGCGGGCCGTCCGCGATCAAACGGCGTGCGCCTGCAGGCGGACCACAACCCCGAAGGCGCGCCACGGTCTTCAAGTATTATCCGCCGGGCAATCTCATGCCCGGCACCAGCGAGATGGGTGCCGGAGGTTCGCCGAGCCGAACCGTCTACGGCAACAATCTTCTGTTTCCCATCAAGCTCGCCCCGGCTTTCGCCAATTCACAGGTGTTCATGCATTGGGGGAACTGTGGCGGTCGAAAAGTCGATCTCCCCCCGCAGCCCGGCGATCAGTTCCCGCGGTATAAATGCCAGCAGAATGACAAAGAACTCTTGCGCGTGGAGGGGCACGCCGAGAACTACGCCTACCCGTGGCGCGATAACTTGTGCGAAGAGCGGGGTCGCGGCAGCGCTCTCGAGTGCCCCGTCCGGAAGGGGCATGAAGGTCAGGACATCCGTCCCAGCAGGTGCGTTCCCGACCCCCACAACAGGGAGCGGTGCAGCATTGATATCTTCGATGTGGTGGCTGTCACGGAAGGTTGGGCATGGTGGAAAACAGGAGATCATGAAAATCATCTGCGATTGAATGCAGACGATGGAACGGACCGGCTTTACTTCATGTACCTTCATATGAGTCCAAAGGCGTTGCGGGATGCGGGCATGCGAAGAGGCGAACTCGTCCGCGTCAGGAAGGGGCAGGTGATCGGCAAGGTGGGGAACTTTGAAAAGGCCGTCGCGGGTGGAACTTCGACACATCTGCACTTCGAGATCCGGCGCGGCGACTCGATCGGCGTGCCGCTCAGCCCTTATTGGACCCTCGTTCGCGCGTACGAGCGGCTCATAGGGGGCTCGGGAACAGAGCTTACGAACCGATAGGAACGGAGCGGGGGTCCGATCGGCCGGCGGCATGGCTTAATCGAGCTTGCGCCCGCGATCCGTAACAAGGTCGAGAAAGCCCGTCGTCTCGCGATTGAGGAAATCGACGTCAGAGGGAAAGCCGCCGCCTGCCGAGGCGTGACCGGTGACGGTGCCAGGGCTGATGGTGACCACTCGGACATCCCGGATGAAACGCGCCGCCTCTACCGGTTCCCATTCTGGATTGAGGAGATCCTTGGTCCCGACCATGATCAGCGTCTTCGCTTTTATTGCGCGCAGCGCCTTCACGTAGTCGCCATTCATTCCCGGCGTCGTGCCGACATCGTGGCGATCGTAGGCCCAGGTTTGGTAAATCCAGTCATTGGCGTCGAAGACCTTGATGAGCGCTGTTTCCTGCGCCTCCAGCCACGGCAGCACGTCGAGCGGGCTGGTGAACTGATCCCGATACATTTCCGGACTTCGCGCAGCAAGGAAACCGAGAATATCTCGCCACAGGCGAATGCCTTTCTCGGGCGGGGCCGTGTAGTTGCCCTGGTCCCAGGCCGGGTCGAGCATGATGGCCTTGCGGCTCGCTTCCAGCACGGTGATGGTCCAGGCGGGCGTGCGGGCCAGGGGAACTATGGCGATGATCGAATCCATGAAGTCGGAATGGCTCACGCCCCACTGCAGCGCCTGCATGCCGCCCATCGATGGGCCCACCACCGCGACCACATGGGAGATCCCCAAGTGCTCGGTCAGCAATCGGTGCTGCGAGGCAATCATGTCGCGAATGACGAATTTGGGAAACTGCAGGCGCGGTTGCGCGGTGCTGTTGCTCGGCGAGGTTGTCAGGCCGTTGCTGATCGCATCGGTCGCGATGATGAAATACTTGCTGGTGTCGAGCGCCTTGCCGGGTCCGATCATGAAGTCCAGGCGGTGGTGGTTGCCGCCCACCGCGGTCACCATCAATATCGCGTTCGACTTCTTCGCGTTCAGCGTGCCATGCGTCACAAACGAGATTGAGAAATCCTTGATCGACTCACCACTTTCAAGCTTCAGATCGCCGATCCGGTAGAGCTGGTGGGGCGGCTGATTTGGCCCGTGCGCGAACGACGGCGACACAAGACAGCCGAGCACAAGGAGAAGGGTGAGACGAAGCATGGGGTGGCCTCCCGTAAGGCAGACTTGGGCAATGTCTTTGCGCGCCGTGCCGGCACGTTGTCACGCGGGCCCCACTCCAACAAGCCAAAACAAGACCTGCTCGGGACCGGCGACAGCGCGAGGGACATGTCGCTGTCGCGGCGATGAGCTGACCCCGAGAATCCGGATTTTCACGACGGGTGCGGGCCGGACCGCCGCCGATGGGTTGACGCGCTGGCGACGCCGCGTCAATAGCGGGCCATCCCCAGGGAAAAACCGCCGTCGGCCGTGAACAGTCCGCCTGTCGAATACGACGATGCATCGGACAGCAGGAACACGGCGAGCTCGGCAATCTCCTCAGGCGTGCCGAGGCGCCGCATCGGAATGCGTGCGAGCTTGGCGTCCATTTCGGCCTGCGCTGCCGGTGTGGTGAGGCTGGCCATCACCGTTGCGGTCTTGATCACGCCGGGCAGGATCGCATTGACGCGAATGTCGTGCGGCGCCAGTTCCACGGCGAGCACGCGGGTCAGTTGGTTGAGCCCGGCCTTGGAGGCTCCGTAATGGGCGATGCCGGGGCGCGCCAGGATACTTGCGGTCGAGGAGATATTGACGATCGCCCCCGGCTTGCCGACGCCGATCATGGCACGCGCCACGGCCTGACTCATCAGGAACGGCGCCCGCAAGTTGATGCCGAGAACATGGTCCCACTCGTCGACTGGCATCTCCAGTATCGGAGTGACGGGGTAGACCCCGGCGCAATTGACGAGACCATCGAGGCGGCCGGCAGCGGCGACCACGTCCGCGATTGCCTCTGCATCAGTGAGATCGCCGGCAGCACAGTCGATGGCGCGGCCAGCCGCCAGCCGAGCGCGCGCATCGTCAAGCTCGGCCGTGTTGCGATCGGATAGAACCGGCGTGCCGCCGGCCGCCAGGATGCTCCGAGCGGTCGCAAATCCTATTCCGGATGCTGCGCCCGTCACCAGGATGCGGCCGACGATAGGCGCTGACATGTCAGGCTCCTGCGAAATGACACGCTGCGGCGTGTCCGGCCTCAACGTCGATCAGGCCCGGCTCGGTGTCGGCGCAGACGGCAGCGGCAAGTGGACAGCGTCCGCGAAACCGACAGCCCGATGGCAGGTGGCCCGCATCGGG
>JBKJYG010000172.1:0-4457 GCA_046715905.1 Hyphomicrobiaceae bacterium
CATCCTGGTCGATGGCAAGGTGGTGACCAAGCCAGGACCCGACCGGGCCATGGTGTTCCAGGACGCATCGCTGCTGCCGTGGCGCTCGGTACTGAAGAATGTCGTCTATGGCCTGGAGTGCAACAACGTCGGCGCGAAGGAAGCAACAGAGCGCGCGATGAATTTTATCGAGATGGTCGGACTTGCCGGCTTCGAGCAGCACTACCCGCATGAGCTGTCGGGCGGCATGCAGCAGCGGGTGAATCTTGCGCGCGCGCTGGTCATGGATCCGCAAATCCTGTTGATGGACGAGCCCTTCGCCTCGCTCGACGCGCAAACGCGCGAGATGATGCAGGAGGAGTTGCTGCAGATCTGGATCGAGGCCAGGAAGACCGTGCTGTTCATAACCCATCAGATCGACGAAGCCATCTTTCTGTCCGATCGCGTCGCCGTGTTCACGGCCCGCCCTGGGCGGGTGAAAGAGATCATCAGCGTTGCGCTCGAGCGGCCCCGCAGGCTCGAGCTCAAGCGGGATCCCCGTTTTCACGAAATCGAGGACTACGTCGGGAGCCTCATTCAGGAAGAAGCGCGCGGTGCGGCGCTCGGGCCAACCGAGCGCGGTTTTCTCCGCGGCATCGACACGCGCGTGCCTCGCGACGAGGACCGGGTTTGAATGTCGTCGATTCCCCCTCACGCACTTCTGTATGCTCCTAGACGGCCCTCACCTCATCGAGATATGAAAAGCCTTGGTCTGGGTGTAGCTCAGTAGCTCCTCGAGACATTCCTCGCGGCCGAGACCGCTGTTCTTCGTGCCGCCAAAGGGCGTTCCCAGGTGATGGGCCGCGTTTGTGTTGATCCAGACATAGCCGCAGTCGATGCGGCGGCCAAGATCGAGTGCAGCCTCGAGGTCATGAGTCCAGATGGCGGCAGTCAGACCGTACTCCGTCGCGTTTGCCAGCGCCACCACCTCATCGACGTCGCGCCAGCGAAGGATCGACAGGATCGGACCGAATATTTCCTCCCGCGCCACGCGCATGGCCATGGTGACATCCGCGAAGACGGTGGGTTGGATCCAATACCCCCTCTCGAACTGCGGCCCAACAGGTCGGTTACCGCCGAAAACGAGCTTGGCGCCGTCATCCTTGCCGGCTTGAACGTAGTGCAGGACGCGATCGTACTGGCGCCTGGAGTTGATCGGCCCCATCTGGGAGCTTTCATCCAACGGATCGCCGATGCGCAATGCAGCGACCCGAGCCACGATTCGCGCGACGACCGAATCGTGGATCGATTCATGAAGCATCAGGCAACTCGTCGATCCACAGGACTGACCTTGCCAGGCGAAGTTCATCCCGGCGACCGCTGCATCGGCGGCGAGATCCGGTTCGATGTCAGGAAATACGATCATCGGATTCTTACCGCCAAGCTCGAGGCTGACGTGCTTGACGCAGGTTTCTGCGGCCGCCCGCTGAATCGCGAGGCCCGTGGGGACGGAGCCCGTGAATGCGATCCGGCGCACCCGCGGGTGACGCACGAGGGCGTCACCGGTAATCGGTCCCGTACCCGATATGATGTTCACGACACCCGGCGGAAGCACGTCGCGACATACTTCCCCCAAATACGCCGCCGAGAGTGGACTTTGGTCGGGAGTCTTGACGACGACAGCGTTGCCCGCAACAAGCGGCCCGGCAAGGGCCGAAATGGCAAAGTAGATCGGATGATTGAACGGAACGATCCGCCCGACGACGCCATACGGTTCGCGCAGCGTAATGTGAAGCGCACTGGCCGAGGCAGGAATGGTTTCACCTTTGATCTCCAGCCCCAGGCCGGCGTAGTAGTCAAGCTGAGCGGCGGCGGCGGCAAGATCGCCGCGCATCTTGCCAATGGTGTTTCCGGTGTCCCTGACCTCGAGGTTCAGGATCTCGACTTGCCGTGCAAGCAGTCTTCGCGCGACTTCTCGCAAAAGCGCGCTGCGCTCAGTCACGAGCTTTGCGTTCCAGTCCGGCTGCGCCCGAGCTGCGGTGTTTACGGCACGGTCAACATCGGCGGCGTCCGCGAGTGGCACGCGACCAATCCGATCTTCATTCGCAGGATTCACGGACGTCAGCCACTGGCCGCTGCTGGAGGCCGTCAGCGCCCCATCGATCAGCATGAGATAGTCGTCGACTTTTTGCATGATTTACCCTCGCTCCTCGTACTCTTTCCGGGGTCGGCCCTGCGGGATGTTCGGTCGATATTGACTGGACGCGATTCGGATAATTATTATGGGTCTACCCGGAATCGCGTGGGTGGATTTCGGTGGGTCCGCCGATGTCGAGTGACAGCGGAGTCCATGGCACCTCCTGCAGGGCCGCGTCGCTGGAATTCCGGTCGGTCTGTTGCGATTTGTCTGGAGAATTGAAATGCAAACACCAATGCCTTCCCTCGAGGTTCGGAAATTGTCGAGCGCATTGGGCGCTGAGATCGTCGGTGTCGATCTACGGGACGACCTGTCGGAAGACTTGTTTGCCCAGATCCTGTGCGCCTGGCACGACAACCTGGTCATCTTGCTCCGGAACCAGGATCTGACCGAGGAGCAGCAGTGGCGGTTCGGTTCGCGCTTCGGCCCGCTTGCCGGCGGTCACATCCGCGAGCTGGAAACCAGTCGCGAAGGCGTTGCCTACGTCTCGAACGTTCGCAAGGATGGAAAACTGATCGGCATTCTGCCGGATGGCGAGATGCAGTTCCATTCGGACCAGTGCTACCGCGAACATCCTTCCCAGGGAACGATGCTGCATGCGATCACGATTCCCAGCGTCGGAGGGAACACGATGTTCGCCAACTGCTACAAGGCCTACGAGGCGCTACCCGAGGATGTGAAGCGCCGGATCAATGGTCTGAGAGCGCTCAACGTTTATGACTACAACCTCAACCCGACGCAACGAGGCCGCGACATTGGCAAAGACGCGGCGACTTGGGTCCATCCAGTCGTTCGGACCCATCCTGCAACGCGCCGTCGGGTGTTGTATGTCAACCGCCTGATGACGGCGCGCATCGAGGGCCTCGCCGAGCGTGAAAGCGATGAGCTTCTGAATAGGCTGTTCGATCATATCGAGCAGCGGCAATTCATCTACGAGCATGTCTGGCGTCCAGGAGACGTGCTGATGTGGGACAACCGATGCACGCTGCATGCGCGGACCACGTTCGATCCGACCCAAACCCGCCTGCTCCGCCGCATCACGTTGATGGGTGAGCCCGTCCTCGAGGAAGCGGCGGCGTGACGCGTTGCCTTCGACAAGCGGAGATCGTGCGCTGCGCCAGTCAGGCACGATGACGTGCATCGATCGACCTACGACTATGTCATCGTCGGTGCAGGCTCTGCGGGGTGCGCACTTGCGGGTCGCCTGAGCGAGGATCCGGGCGTCCGCGTGCTGCTACTCGAGGCCGGCGGATGGGACCGCGACCCCTGGATCCATCTGCCCCTGGGATGGGGGCGGATCGTACCGCAGCGGCGGCATGACTGGATGTACCAATCAGAACGGGAGTCGCGTCTTGACGATCGTGAGATCGAGTGTACGCGTGGCAAGATCATTGGCGGTTGCTCGTCGATCAATGCCCTGGCTTACGTGAGAGGCAACCGTGCGGACTATGATCGTTGGGCGGGCAAAGGGCTGGCGGGTTGGTCTTATCAAGATGTCTTGCCGTATTTCCGCCGGCAAGAAACCTGGGAAGGAGGACCGGATGCCTATCGCGGCGGCAGCGGCCCGATCGGCACCCGCAAGTCACGCTTCGACGACCCGATCACCGCAGCGTATTTCGAGGCGGGCCAGCGCGCCGGGCATCCTCTGACCGACGACTACAACGGCGCGCAACAGGATGGAATGGGCGTGTTCCAGATGACCGTCCGGCACGGGCGCCGTTGCAGTGCGGCCGTGGGATATCTTCGTCCGGCCCTCGCGCGCTCGAACCTGAAGGTAACCGTCCGGGCCCTGGCGACGCGCATCCTTCTCGAAGGTTCGCGGGCGGTCGGGATCGAGTATCTCCAGGATGGTGAGCACCGCGAAGCGCACGCGGACCGCGAGGTTATCCTCTCGGGCGGCGTAATCAACTCGCCGCAGTTGCTGATGTTGTCTGGCATTGGCAATCCGCCGGAGCTTTGTGCAAACGACATTCCAGTACGGGTTGCCTTGTCCGGCGTCGGCAAGAATCTACAAGACCACCTGTGGAGCAGCGTCGAGTACGCACGAAAGCAAACGGGCACCTTCCATCGAGAGATGCGACTTGATCGAGTCGCCTTGTCGCTTGCCCAGGCCACCCTGTTCCGGACCGGCATGTGGACCGACTTGCCAAGCGGTTGGACGGCGTTTCTGAAGACCAGCGAGGCGCAGGCGATCCCGGATGTCCAGATCCTGTTCCGCTGCATGCCCGGAAATGCGGCACCCTATCTGCGGCCCTTCACGCAGCCTTACAAGGACGGATTCGCGGTCCGCGCAACACTGCTC
>JBKJYG010000173.1:0-3342 GCA_046715905.1 Hyphomicrobiaceae bacterium
GTTAACGAGAATGCGCTCCTGTCCAAGTTCCGCACGGGAATTGGCCAGCGCCTGCTCGATGCTGGTCTCACTTGTGACATCGCAGGGAAAAAATCGGCCCCCGATATACTCAGCAAGCTTTTGGCCCTGAGCGGCATTGCGATCAAACACAGCCACCTTGACGCCCTTCGAGGCAAGCAGCGTGGCCGTGGCGCCACCAAGGCCCGACGCGCCGCCGGTAACGATGGCCGTGAGATTTGGCCCGAGCTGCATGGCGACCCTCGCTATTGCGGTTAGTGGAAACGGAACCTGACATTTCTTCATTACGGCAAGGTCGGCTTTCGGGTAAAGCAGGGTCGCCGCTGCCGGTTCGCGCTCGACGAGCCTTCGTGAGGCACCGCAAGACCGCTCAAGGAGGCTGCCCCATGATGCCGGTGACGTCCGCAAACCGCATGATCGACCTTTATAGCGATACGCAAAGCAGGCCCTCAGCCGGCATGCGTCGGGCGATGGCGGAAGCCGGAGTCGGCGATGAGCAACGAGGCGAAGATCCGACCACCAATCGTTTGCAGGAACGGGTCGCCGAGTTGCTAGGCAAAGAGGCTGCGGTGTTCCTGCCGTCCGGCACCATGTGCAACCAGATCGCGATGCTGGTGCACTGTCAGCCAGGTGATGAAATCATCGGCGCGCCCGAGACACACGTCTTTACGTCGGAGGGCGGGGGTGCCTCAGTCCTCGCCGGTGCCCAAACCTGCATGCTGCGTGCGGAGCGGGGCATCTTCAAAGCCCAGGACGTCGAGGCCGTGATACGCACGGGTGATGGCCGCCATAATCCGATTTCGCGCGTGGTGGTGATTGAACAGACGGTCAATCGGGGCGGCGGGGCCATCTGGACCGTGCCGCAGATCAAGGACGTGGCCGAAGCAGGGCGCCGGCATGGTCTCGTGGTCCACATGGATGGCGCGCGGCTTTTGAATGCCGTTGTGGCGTCCGGCGTGGCAGCCAAAAGCATGACGGAGGCCGTCGACACCGTCTGGCTCGATTTATCGAAGGGCCTGGGTTGTCCGATCGGCGGCGTTCTGGCCGGCAGCCAATCGTTCATCGATAAAGCTTGGCGCTGGAAGCACCGTCTGGGCGGCGCCATGCGCCAATCCGGAATCATCGCAGCGGCGGGCCTCTACGCTCTCGACCATAATGTCGAACTTCTGGCTGAGGATCACGCCAACGCCAAGCGGTTGGGAGCGCACATCACGGGCATCAAGGGCCTCGAGCTGTTCACACCCAAGATCGAAACCAATATCGTGTTCTTCGATTGCGCGGGGACAGGGCTGTCGTCGAAGCAGGTTTGCGAGACGATGTTAAAGCGTGGCGTGCGGATGGGCACCACCTACGGCGGCATGATCCGGGCCGTAACGCATCACGATATTTCGCGCGCTCACATTGATGCGGCCGCCAAAGTTCTGGGCGAAGTAATCGTTGAGCTTCGCCGCTGAGACGTTCTCCCTACCGGCGCGTTGCGGCGTCCTGGTCGGATGCGCCATGGAAGCTGCGCGTGAATTCATAGCGATTTTCGTCGGGTCCCCAGAGTGCCACGCCGCGCAGGCTCTGTAGCTTGAGACGCTGGGCCAATTCTGCGACGTGGTCGGGCGTGGCGTCCTGCCAGGACAGCTTCGCCTTTCCGAACTCGATCAGCACGATCGGTCTATTGTAACGCGTCGATAGCCTCAGGCCGCTCTCCAACTCGGCGCCATTGGCCTTGGTCAGACAGTTCTCGCATACGAAATACACCAACTCCTCAGGCCGCAGCGAACCGCTGGCGAGCAATGCTTCGTGCGCGCGCATGTTGTTCTTGCCGACAAACAACGGCCGGAGCCCGCGTTTGTGGAACTCCCGGCGTGCCGTGTCGTAGATGGCCGTGATGGTCGTCAAATCGTTGAGCAGTCCGAGGTTGTCGAGATGGGCCGCCAGGAGATCCCGGCCGGGGCGCGGACGGAGATTGGCGAAAGCGGCTCCAATCCTGCGAGAAAAATGCCCCAGGAACGTCGGGTCGGCGGGATTGGCAACGGTGCGCTCGTCCGAAAACCCGCTGACGTCGGGGACGGTCTCGACGCCAAGTTCGGTACAGGAGGGCTGGTCTGTCAGGCTGCAGTTGATACCGTAGTCGTAGACAGCGACCAAGCTGCCGCCGCGCCAGGCCGCGACCGCGGCTTCCCGTGTTATCGCGCCGTCAAATACACGACCCTTGCGGGCCGGTTTGGCGGTGCTCGGGCGTGGCGCGGCCTCGAGCGAGGTAACGATGTCGAAGTTTGGAAGAGCAACGGGGGACGCAAGCCGTGTGGTCGCGGGTTCGGCCCATGCGGATCCGGCGAACCACAACAGCACAACGGCAATGATGCAAAGGCTCATGCGCCCCGATGTATGGCGGAACTTGGACATTCCGGAGATCACCCGGCGCAAAGGAACTTGCAAACTGCAGCGGTCATGTGAGACCTCCTAACGGTTGATCATCAATTATTGATGTTACGGGCCCAGGAGCCCAAACACACTTCACCGCCGGCAGCAATCAATCGGCACCGTTATGGATAAGACCCTCGCAATGGACAGCATCAAAGCGACGCGCGGCTACTTCGCCATTGGCGCGGAACGGCTTTCGAAAAGCTTGAATCTGGGCAATTTGATGCGCTCAGCGCATGGGTTTGGAGCAAGTTTCACGTTCACCATCGGAGCGCGTTATTCCGCCCTCGAGGCCATTGCCGACACCTCGAAGGGTTCACAACACCTGCCGCATTATAACTGGAGCGGCCTCGATGAGCTCGTGCTACCGTTGGGTTGTGAGCTGATCGGCGTCGAATTGCTCGATGACGCGATCGACCTGCCCCGCTTTCAGCATCCCAATCGAGCCGCCTATGTTCTGGGGCCGGAAAAGGGTGCGCTCTCGCCAGATCTGATAGCGAAATGCCGGCACGTGGTGAAAATCCCGACACGATTTTGCGTCAACGTGGCGATGGCCGGAGCCATCGTCATGTACGATCGGCTGCAGTCGCGCAGCTTGGCGCCTCGTCTGCCCCAGTGAAGTCTCTTCGCCCGCGGCGATGTGCGGCTGTCCCTGCACCTGATCACGATCGCCCCGTCATATCGTGATCAGGCGCGACGAGAGTTTAAGTCCCTTGCCTGGTCCAATTTGATAGTAGTTTGCACGTGTGCATGGGCGCCTGACTGTGACCGCGAGGGGTCTGCGATGAGACGGATCGAAGTGTTGGCGCTGCTGGGCGTGATGGCCGTTTCGACCACGTCCGTGTCCGCGGCCGACTGGCCGATTCCCGCTCCGAACTATGTCTTCAGGCCCACGCAGGCCTGTGTTAC
>JBKJYG010000174.1:0-11838 GCA_046715905.1 Hyphomicrobiaceae bacterium
CGATCAATACCCCGTTCTTCCTCGCGTTCGGGTTGATCAAGGGCGGCTTCATTGCGACCGAGGCCCTCGGCTCGCTGTCGGTCTACGTGGCCAAGTCGAGCGTGTTCGGCAGCTTCGGCCTGCTGCCGGCGGAGACCCTCATCAAAGGCCTCGTGATCGGGGCCACCATGATGGCTGGCGCCTGGTGCGCCAAGCGGCTGGTCGATCGCATGCGGCCCACCGATTTCAGCCTCATCATCGATGGCGGCATGCTGGTGTCCGGGTTGGCGATGATCTGGACGGCCATGCGCTAGGCCCAGTGTCGCTCGACATAAGTTGCCCCGCGTTAACCCGGCGGTAACCTTTACAAGAGATGATTTGCAAAGTGGTTAACCCGCAAATTGCCATGATCCGCCAGCAGAGTTGATGCGTGCTGGGGGTTGGACGGCACGCGTAGACGGGGGTCTATTGATGTTTCGAGTACGGGCGCGAAGCGGCGCAAGCCGCAGCCTTGGTTGGTCGACCTCTGAGATCTTGATGCGCCTTGCCCGGCTCAGCGCGGCAAGCTCTTTCCTCATCGCCAGCTTCCTCATCGCCCGCATGGGGCCATCGTTTGCCGCTGATACAGGGCCGAAACTGACCGCCGCACCCATGCCCGCCGTCATGGCGTCGGCCGCCCCTCTGGCGACAGGGACGAGCACTCCGCGGGAGCTGCAAGGCAGCCGCGCTCGGACGCGCTTTGTGCTGGCGCTGGAGCGCCACGCAGAATTCCAGGTGTTCTCCCTGCAAAACCCCAACCGGGTGATCGTCGATCTGCCCGATGTCAAGGTCCAGCTTCCCCAGATGACAGCCGAAACACCGATCGGGCTGGTCAAAAGCTTCCGGGGGGGCCTAGCGGCCGCTGGCAAGATGCGCGTCGTCATCGACATGACCGAACCGGTGGTTGTCGATAAGGCCGTGCTCGAACCAGCCAAGGACGGGCGCGGGCCAAGGCTCGTGCTGGAGATCGTTCCGGTGGAAGGTGCCAAGCAGGCGGCAAAAAAGCCGTTCGTCAACGCGCAGCTCTCCGGCGTCGGCCTCGCCTCGGTGCAGCCCCCGCACCCGCGTCCCGCCGAGCGGCCCGAGGCTCGCGAGGCACGATCGTATAAGCCCATCATCGTGCTCGACCCAGGCCACGGGGGACAAGACAGCGGCGCCACGCGCAACGGCGCTGTGGAAAAGGACGTCGTCCTCGCCTTTGCCCAGGTGCTGCGCGCCAAGCTCAATGCCACGGGCCGCTACAAGGTTCTGATGACACGCGACACCGATCAGTTCATTCCGCTGCACGAGCGACGCGAGTTTGCCGAACGCAACAAGGCGGCGCTGTTCATTGCCATTCACGCCGACTACGCGAGCTCAACGGCTCGCGGTGCAACGATCTACTCGCTTCGCGAGGGCGTCGCCAACGAACTCAAGCGCTCGGCCAAAGGCGAGGTCGGGGACGGCGTGCTGTCGGATAAGGAGTCGAAAGCTCTGCGTCAGAGCGACAGCAGCGATATCGGCGCTATTCGCGGCATTCTGGCGGAGCTGGCGCAACGCGAAGTTCAGGTGACCAAGGAGCGCACCAGCGTTTTCGCGCGCTCGATGATCGAGTACATGGGTTCCAGCACCAACATGATGAGCAACCCCGATCGCAGCGCCGCTTTCGCCGTCTTGCGCACCGCGAAGGTGCCGGCCATCCTGATGGAGCTGGCTTACGTCAGCAACAAAGAAGATGCCGCCAAGCTCAAATCCGACGAGTGGCGCGCCAAGGTTTCCGGATCGATCGTGACCGCAATCGACAATTACTTCAGCCATCAGCTCGCGCGGTTGCCGATGTGATCGCCACCGGCCAGCTCACGGTCGGGCAGCCTTGATGCGCGCATCCTCGATCGCACGCCAGATACGGTACGGCGTTGCCGGGAACGCAATGGCCTCCACCCCGAGCGGGCGCAAGGCGTCGAGCAGCGCATTGGACAGCGCCGGCAGAGCGCCAACCGTCCCGCCTTCGGCCAGCCCCTTCACACCAAGCGGGTTGGTGGCTGCCGGCACCGGCGCCAGGAAGGACTTGAACCTCGGCAGGTCATCGGCGCGAGGCACCGCATAGTCCATGAACGATCCCGACGTCAGTTGGCCGCTCTCGCGATCGTAAAAGCCGTCCTCAAGCAGCGCCTGCCCGATGCCTTGGGCCAGGGCGCCGTGCACCTGTCCTTCGGCCAGCTCGTGCGCGATCACCCGGCCACAATCATCGACCGCGACGTAACCGACGATTTGGATTTGACCGGTATCGGGATCGATTTCGATTTCGGCCACGTGGCAGCCATTGGGGAAGGTTGGCTCGGCCTCAATCCGCGCTTCGGCGAAAATGGGGGCAGCGCTCTCAGCGGCCACCTGGTCCAGCCCGATCGCAAGGTTGGTGTCGGGTACCGCGAAGCGACCGTTTTCATAGACCAACCTACCGGCCTCGACCTGCATCCGCTGCGCCGCCGCCTCCCGCGCCCGCGCGATCAAGACCTGGGCGGTGGCCCGCATGGCCAAGCCCGCCATGGTCGTCGAGCGAGACGCGGAGCTGCCACCGCCATCCTCAAAACCACGGCTGTCCCCCTGCGCAATGACGACACGATCGGCGGGCACTCCCAGTTGCTCGGCCGCCATCATCGCAAATACGGTCTCATGCCCTTGGCCGGTGGCACCGAGCGCGGTGCGCACGTGCACCCTCCCATCGGCGGCCAGCGTCATCTGTGCGCGCTCATTGGGCACGCCCCCCGAGATCTCGACGAAGAGGCCGACGCCGATGCCGCGCAACTTACCTCGACTTTTTGCCTCAACCTTGCGCAGCCCGCTGCCAACCCAGTCGGCGGCCGCCAGCGCCTTGTCGAGCACGGCCGGGAAATCACCAGAATCGTAGAGGGTGCCGACGGCTGTGCGATAGGGCATTTCGGCTGGCGAAATCATGTTGCGGCGTCGCAATTCGATCGGATCGATGCCGAGGAGGCCCGCCGCGCTCTCGATGAGACTTTCGGTCAGATAGGCAGCCTCGGGGCGGCCGGCTCCCCGGTAAGGCGCTGTCGGCACGGTATTGGTCAGCACGCACACGGTGTCGGAGCGAACGGCCTTGATGCGGTAGGGGCCAGCCAGGCAGCGGGCGAAGTTGGCGCAGGCGATGAAGTAGCCGACGGGGTGCAGGAAGGCGCCCATGGCTGCGGTGGCTCGCGCCTCCAGCGCCAGAATGATGCCGTTTCGATCGAGCGCCATGCGCCCGACCATCTCGGAATCGCGGGCCTGGGCGTCCGAAACGAAAGCCTCCGAGCGTGTGGCGGTCCAGCGCACGGCGCGGCCGAGCTGACGCGCGGCAAACAACAGCGCCGGGTACTCGGGGTAGACGCCGTTACGCACGCCAAACCCCCCGCCGACATCTCGCGACGTTACAACGACGCGATGCTTGTCGACGCCCAGCATCTCCGCCACCTGGTCGCGGACGATGGTCATGCCTTGGTTGCCGGTGTGCAGGTAGAACGTGATATCGGCCGGATCGAAGCGAGCAACGGCGGCACGGGGCTCCATCATGCAGGCGATGATGCGCTGGCTTGTCCGCTGCACCTCGACCACGTGCTCGGCCTGTGCGAAAGCCGTGGCCACGGCTGCCGCGTCACCCAGTCCCCAGCGAAAAGCGATGTTGCCGGACACTCCCGGCCAGATCTGCGGCGCGCCATCCGCCAGCGCGTCTTGGATGCGGCTCACCGCGGCCAGCGGCGCATAATCGACGTCCACCAGCTCGCTCATGCGCAGTGCCGCAGCCTCGGTCTGGGCGATGCACACCGCCACGCATTGGCCGACGTGCCGCACCCGCCCGATCGCCAGAACCGGCCAGGGCGCAGCGGCTGGCGGACGGCCCTCGGCATCGGTCAGTCGCGGCATGATCGGGATTGGCTTCACGTTTGCCGCGTCGAGGTCGGCGCCCGTCAGGACGAGCTCTGCGCCGTCCACCTGCATCGCCATCGCAATGCCGATGCTGCGAATGTCAGCATGAGCTCGAGGGCTGCGCACGAACACGGCCCGGAGCGCGCCGTCGGCCACGACATCGTCGGTGAACACACCCCGCCCCGTCACGAGACGCTCATCCTCCAAGCGCATCTTGCGATTCCCTCCCTGCGGGCTCCTCAATGTCTGGTCGGGAGCTTACATCAGCTGCATGAGCTGCAATCGGGAAGGCTCGTTTGCATCGCCGAGCCACCGGAACGGCTGCAACTGAAAAGGCGGGCCACCCGTGGGCGCCCGCCTTCTCTATTCCAGTCTCGCTCTAGGCTTGCGCCCGAGATGACTTACTGCGCTTCCGCATCGGAGACCACGGTGTCGGCGGCGGCAGCGTCAACCAGCACCCGGCAAGCGGCTGGGAAATCCGGGGGCGTATTGCCGGCGTATTGGAAGAACCGCTCGTAGTGATCCTCAGGCACGGTCACGTTGCCGACTTCGGGAACCTGAACCCACACGAACGCGGTATTCCATTTGCGCTCGACGAAGGGATCGAACTTGCACACTTCCAGTTCGGCCTTGGCCGGCGCGGCCGGAGCCACGAAGCGGTAGTTGACGGTGGCAGGTGCCGAGACGCGGACATGCTGGCCGGCTTCTTCCTGGACCGCGTACTCGGAGAGCAGCACGACGCAGGCCTCATAATCCGGCTCCGGACCGCTGGTGAGCGCGTAGAATTTATCGTGCAACAGTTCGGGCACGGTCAGGTATCCGATGCCAGTCACGAAGGTCCAGAAGAACGCTCCACGCCAGTGCCGCTGAACAAAGGGCGTCAGGCGGGTATGGAAGTGACTCGAAGGCGCCTTCAAAAGGCTGATCCGAGGACTGATGTTGCCCGGCACGCCGACCCGTCCCAGACGCTGGCCATGGCCGGCGACGGCATTGCGGATCAGATTGCCCGAACGTAGACCGCTAGCCGGGCCGCTGGTCTGCCTGAGATTGCCGGCACCCAAGCTGCTGCGGCCCTGCAGAACGCCACTCGTTGCAGCACCCTGTGCCAAGTTTCGGCCGGCCGAGTTCTGGCCCTGCTGCTGCTGCTGACCGCGATTGTTGGCCTGGCCCTGCTGCTGCTGACCGCGATTGTTGACCTGGCCCTGCTGCTGCTGCTGACCGCGGTTGTTGACTTGGCCCTGCTGGGAGGAACGCGACGACTGTTGCGAACTACGCTGCAGTTGCTGGGATGCATTCGAGCGGCCGGAATTCGATGACTGGAGTGATCGGCTCGAGCCTGCGTTCGAGGACCGGAAAGCCGACGACGGGGCTGTCGACCGCGCGGCGGACAAGTTTTGACCACCGCCGCCACCCCCGCCCGAGCTTCGACCACCGCCGCCGCCGCCACCGCCACCGCCACCGCGTGATTGCGCCGCCGCTTCGAGTGCGGAGACGCTGGCGAAACACATGCCCAACGAAATGACCGCAACGGATTTCCAGATACGCATGTTGTTTCCTTCCTTAAGACAAAAATATTCATCGCATTGACGCGAGCGTAAGCGCCGCGTTCTCTCTATTGGCCCATTTTAGCTCAGCTTACTGATCTTGACCACAATGTCGCACCCCTTGTCTGCAAATTCGATAGCTCATACTGCACGTGGTTCATTGAACGGTCAATACTAAAGGCTCTGGAGGCTTAACACAATTGTGTGAGAAGCAGTTATCGCCAGGCTTGCCCGCAGCACCGGAGCTGTAAATTCGAGATCAGACGCACTTTCGAAGCCCACAGGGCCGGCTTTAACCGTCACGCCGGCACGACCACGTCCTATCCGCGATTTTATGATCCCGCAGAACCGGGAGCGGAATACGCTGACGATTGACAATGGCAATCGACATGTGGGCGGCTTGTCATGCTGGCGTTCGCCGCATGGCCATGGACGGGATTGTCACAGCTCAGGCAAGCTGGTTTCTGACGGTGAGCACACGATGGTCGCGAGGGGCCGTGCCGGCCCCTGCATTCTTCAGGCCTGGGTTTCGACGAGGACAAACGATGACGGGTAACGGCCCCTCGACACCGAAGCAGATGTTGCGACCGCAAGCGCGGGCGCTGCCCAAGCGGTTCTACACCCGCGTGTCGGTCACGGATGCGGCACCTTGCTACAGCGTGCTTCTCGATGATCGCCCCATTCGGACACCCAGAAAACATCAGCTCGCGTTGCCGTCGCGCGCACTTGCTGATGCGATTGCCAGTGAATGGGCCGCGCAGGACAAATCGATCGATCCGGCGACGATGCCGCTGACCCGGATCGCGAATACGACCATTGATGGCGTCACGGAACGAACCTCCGACGTGGCCGCCGATGTCGTCCACTACGCCGCTTCCGACGCGCTGCTGTACCGAGCGGATCACCCGCAGGGACTCGTGGATCGACAAACCGCGCAGTGGAGCCCCATCGTGCAGTGGGCACAATCCCGCCTCGACATGCCGTTAGCCGTGACGCGCAGCCTGATGGCGGTTTCGCAACCGGCGGGGCTCAAGCCGGCGTTCTTGGCTCTCATTCCGCAGCAGCCCTTCGCGCTCGCGGCGCTGCATGCCATCACCACGTTGACGGGCTCGGCAATTCTCGCCTTGGCGGTGCTGGAAAAACACCTGACGCCCGAGGCGGCTTGGGAGGCAGCCCACGTGGATGAGGATTGGCAGATTTCACAATGGGGAGCCGATTCTGAAGCGGAAAAACGACGCGCGTTTCGCTGGCAGGAGATGAAGGCTGCGGCGGACACGCTGAAGTTGCTGGGCCAAGTTCTGGATCGCCCGTTGAATGGTTAAATCCCATCGGTCGTTGCTGTCGGCTTGATGAAACCGCGCTCGACGCGTGGCACGCTGGCGCTGAATTCGCGTGCCGGGTAAGGCCTTGCTCACGTTTGCAGGCGAGAGGCTGCGTGCTATCACGAGCACCGCACCTCCAAGCGTCCAAAGGATCTGCCTGCCATGAAGGAAATCCTCGATGAGCTCGACCGCCGCCGCGAAATCGCGCGGCTAGGGGGCGGGCAAAAGCGGATCGAGGCTCAACATCAACGCGGCAAGTTGACCGCGCGCGAACGGATAGAGCTGCTGCTGGACGATGGTTCGTTCGAGGAGTTCGACATGTACGTCGAACATCGCTCGACCGATTTCGGCATGGAAAAGACCAAAATCCCCGGCGATGGCGTGGTCACCGGCTGGGGCACCATCAACGGCCGGATCGTTTATCTGTTCGCCAAGGACTTCACCGTGTTCGGCGGTTCGCTCTCCGAGAGTCATGCCCGCAAGATCATGAAGATCCAGGACATGGCGATGCAGAACCGGGCCCCCATCATCGGATTGTTCGACGCCGGCGGTGCACGCATTCAGGAAGGAGTGGCGGCGCTCGGGGGCTATGGGGAAGTGTTCCTGCGCAACGTCATGGCGTCGGGCGTGATCCCGCAGATTTCGGTCATCATGGGGCCCTGTGCCGGCGGCGACGTCTACTCGCCCGCCATGACCGACTTCATCTTCATGGTGAAGGACACGAGCTATATGTTCGTCACCGGCCCCGATGTCGTGAAAACGGTGACCAACGAGACCGTATCGGCCGAGGAGCTGGGCGGCGCGCGGGTGCACACGACAAAATCCTCGATCGCAGACCGGGCCTACGAAAATGATGTCGAGGCGCTGCTGCAAATGCGGCGGCTGATGGATTTTCTGCCCGCCAGCAATACGGCCGGCGTTCCGATCCTGCCGACGCAAGATCCCGCGACCCGCAATGAGGCCAGCCTCGACACCCTCGTGCCCAGCAATCCCAACCAGCCTTACGACATGAAGGAACTCATACACAAAGCCGTCGACGAGGGCGACTTCTTCGAAATACAGGAGGCGTTCGCTCGCAATATCATCACCGGCTTTGCCCGCATGGAGGGTCGAACCGTGGGAGTCATAGCCAATCAGCCGATGGTCCTCGCTGGCGTGCTCGATAGCGATGCGTCGCGCAAGGCGGCCCGCTTTGTGCGCTTCTGCGATTGCTTTTCAATCCCCGTCATCACCTTCGTCGATGTGCCGGGGTTCCTGCCCGGCACCGCGCAGGAATACGGCGGCCTCATCAAGCATGGCGCCAAACTGCTGTTCGCATTTGCCGAGGCAACGGTGCCCAAAGTGACGCTGATCACGCGTAAGGCTTATGGCGGCGCCTACGATGTCATGTCGTCAAAGCACATTCGCGGCGACGTGAACTATGCATGGCCCTCAGCCGAGATCGCGGTGATGGGCGCCAAGGGCGCGGTTGAAATTCTGTACCGAGCGGAGTTGGGCGACCCCGAAAAAATCAAACTCCGCATCGACGAGTATCAGAAGCGGTTCGCCAACCCCTTCGTCGCAGCCGAGCGCGGCTATATCGACGAGGTCATCATGCCTCACTCGACCCGTCCCCGGATCTGCCGGGCACTCAACATGCTGCGCACCAAAAAGCTCGAAAATCCGTGGAAGAAACACGATAACATTCCGCTGTGAAACGGGCTGCGTCGAGGCGTACAATCAGCCCGTCGCCGGCGGCTCGGCCTTTGCGCGCTGTGTCCGGAGGCGGCGCAACTGAGCCTCGCGTCGCGAGATGTACACGGCCGACAGAAAGACGATCCCCGCGCCGAGCCAGGTCCAGCCGTCAATCGTTTCACCAAACATCACATATCCCATGATCACGACGAACGGCAGCCGCGCGAACTCGAGCGACATGACGAGCGAGGCGTCGGCCGCCCGGTAGCCGCGCATCAAGGCCGCGTGACCGAGCACCCCGGTGATGGCGATCACGGTCAATGCGGGCAGCAGCTCCAGGCCGGGCCATTGCCACACGAACACCGCCGGCACGAGCGACAGAGGGGTCAGCATGGCCGTGGTCAGGAATACGATTTTGTCCGGGTCGTCGGTGGCGGTCAGGTTTTTAAGCAGCACGGCCATGATGCCGCCGGCCAGCGCCGAGAATATCGCGCAGGCCTGCCCGACCCCGAGCGGTGACACACCCGGCCGCAGAATGATCATTGCGCCGGCAAAGCCAACCATCAACGCCGTCCAGCGCCTTGCCCGAACCTTTTCGCCGAGGAGGACAATGGCGCCGAGCGTGCCAAACAGCGGCATCAGGAAACCGATCGCCGTGATCTCACCGAGGGGGATGAGTGAAAGCGCGACGAACCAGGCCGTCATGGATGCAAGGCTGATCGCAACGCGCACGCCATAAAGGCTCATGGCGTTCGAGCGGCAGAGCGAAAGTCCCCGCCAGCCAAGCAGGGGCAGCATGACGACGAGTGCTGCGGCGTTGCGCAGGAACACGATCTGCAGCGGATGATAGCCCAGGGCGATGGCCGACCTCGACGCTGTCGCGAGCACAGCAAACAGCGCCATGGAGACGATCACCCAGGCCATGCCGCCGAGCGGGTCGTCGCGAGTTGGAATGGCACTCTCCTCTGCCGTATCGCCCAAAGCGGCGTGCCGTCTTTCACCGATCGATCTCATCGATCTCATGGACCCTCGCTTGGTGGGGGTGAATTGTAAATTCGCTCTCGCACGCAACCTGGGATAGGCCTGTGTCCAGCCCAGGGCTAACGCGGCCGTGCGCGGCATAGCCGCATCAGCAAAGGCCGCAATCGCTGACCTTGCGGGCCCGGCATGCGCCGCCGGGAGCCTGTAAAACTCATGCCCGAACGCCAAAAACGGTCCGGAGTGCAACGGAACGTTTACCGATTTAGGTCAGGTTCAGGCCTGAGAGTGAGCCGTTAAGGGCCGAATTCTTGTCCTGGTGATGCAGGATGTCGGTGGTCTGAGACGGTTTGCGTGTCCTGTCCGTTGCGTAGAGTTCCAAACCCATGCCAAAGCGCGTCCTCATCGTCGACGACGATCCCGTACAGCGCCGTCTGCTGGAAGAAACCATCAAGCGTCTCGGATATGAGACAATCATTGCCCAGGGCGGCGATGAAGCCATCGACATCCTCGAAGGCTCAGAACAGAGCGGCATAGCCCTCGTCCTGCTCGATCTCGTGATGCCCGGCACTGACGGCATTGCGGTGCTCGACCGGGTGGGCCAAAAGCCCGGCATGCCACCCATCATCGTGCAGACCGCGCATGGCTCGATCGACACCGCCATCCACGCCATGCGCGCGGGCGCTGTAGATTTCGTGATCAAGCCGGCCAGCCCCGAGCGGCTCGACGTGTCAATAAAGAGCGCGCTGAAAATCGAAGCGCTGGCCGTCGAGATCACCCGCATCAAAAAGAAGGCCGAGGGCACGCTGAGCTTTGCCGACCTCGTGATGCGCGGACGGGCCCTGGCGCGCGTTATCTCCCTTGGCCAGCGCGCTGCCGCATCGACCATCCCGGTGTTGATCGAAGGCGAATCCGGCGTCGGCAAGGAACTCATCGCGCGCGCTATTCAGGGCGAAAGCCAGCGCGCAGGGCGCCCCTTCATCACCGTCAATTGCGGTGCGATTCCCGAAAACCTGGTCGAGAGCATCCTGTTTGGTCACGAGAAGGGCTCGTTCACCGGCGCGGTCGACCGTCGCATCGGAAAGTTCCAGGAGGCACAGGGCGGCACGCTGTTCCTCGACGAGGTGGGTGAGCTGCCGTTCGACGCGCAAGTCAAGCTGCTGCGCGCGCTGCAAGAAGGCGAAATCGATCCGATCGGCTCAAAACGGCCCATAAAAGTCGATTTTAGGCTCATTTCCGCGACCAATCGCGACATGATTCAGTTGGTCAAGGACGGTAAGTTCCGCGAGGATCTCTATTACCGGCTCAACGTATTCCCGATTTCGGTCCCACCCCTGCGCGACCGGATCGAAGACGTGCCGGAGCTGGCTCGTCATTTCCTGGCGCGCTTTGCGGCCGAGGAAGGCAAGCGCCTTGCTGGCATTTCGGATGACGCGATCGAGCTGCTGACGCGCTACTCCTGGCCCGGCAACGTGCGCCAGCTTGAAAATGCAGTCTTCAGGGCGGTGGTGCTTTCCGACGGCGCCGAACTGACGGTCGACGAGTTTCCCCAAATTGCAGCCCACGTCGAAGGTTTTCACGCCGAGGTACCCGAAGCACCGGCTCAAGTCGCACCAAGGTCGATTTATACCGGCCCGGCGCTCCTCGGCGCTGAAGACCGCATTCCCAAGACCGTGGAAATCGGCACGCCCGCCGGGCGGGGGTCACTGGGTATTCCCGCTGTTGACGAAGCAGGCGAGATGCGCACGCTCGAAGCCATGGAGGCCGATATGATCCGCTTGGCGCTCGGCCGATATCGTGGGCACATGACAGAAGTCGCCAAACGGTTGAAGATCGGCCGTTCGACGCTGTACCGGAAGATGCGGGATTATGGACTTGAAGGCCGCGCCAACTAAGCGATCAAGCCATCGTTCGTCGAACCAATCCCGTTCGAACTCCTGGCTCGTTGGGGGCGCCTCGATATTGCCTCACGCGAGCCCCGATGTGCCCGCATTCGAATTCTACCAAACCTCTCAGATGAGCAGCGGTCATGGGCCGCCTGATCGTTGGAGGATCGGAATTTGAGGATGCACGTCCGCCTACGAGGCCTTCTGACCAGCATCGCTGCAACCGCTCTCCTGGTGACGGCGGGCTCGCCGGAGGTCGCGACGGCGGCAGGCGGCGAGCGGACCATCTCGCTTTACAGCATTCACACCAAAGAGACCCTTACCGTCGTCTACAAAAACAATGGCAAGTTCGTCGACAGCGGACTGGAGAAGATCAATCACATTCTGCGCGACTTCCGCCGCAACGAGTCCACGAAAATGGATTTGGAACTCATCGATCTGCTGTGGGAAGTCCACAACGAGCTGGGCTCCAAGGAGCCCATTCATATCATTTCGGGATATCGGTCGCGCGCCACC
>JBKJYG010000175.1:0-2821 GCA_046715905.1 Hyphomicrobiaceae bacterium
GCGCGGGAACGGTCGCCAGATGCGACGCGTCGGCCAGCACCTCGGCAGATGGGGCATGCTGGGCTGCGCGCACCGGGGAAACAACTCCCTTGTTTTCTGCCGATCGATCCACGGTTTCAACAATCGCAGCGACATGCGGGACCGTTTCCAACGTCGCCCCCAGCAGCACGTACTCCTCGAGCTTCTCCAGATAGGCGACGGGATCCTGGCCATCGACGGGAGCCGCAGGCACCTTCCATTCAAAGGCATCGAGCTGGTGCGTCACTGGCGAAATGGCCGACCACTGCTCCGCCACGAGACCATCGGCGGTCCACGCCGGATCACGGGGCGCGTTGATCGCTCTTGCCAGCCATTCACGCATCCCACCCGCGTTGTTGTTCTCGCCGCCTTCAATGCGCGCCATGAGCGTACAGGCGCGTTGCGTCAACCGGCCGTCCATCAACGGTTCGAGGGCGAGCCGCGCTTCCGGCCAGTCTCTGGCCTCGAAGGCCGCGGTCGCAACGGCGATCGGCCCTTGAACCGAGTGCGGCGTCGAGCGGGCAAGACGCTTCACGCGCTCGAGCCGGTCGCGCGGACTGTCCCCCGGCCGCGCAAACGCATATACGGTGGCAAGCTCGGGATGGGGCGCCCTTCGCCATGTCCTCTCAATGATCTTGGCGACCCGTGCCGTATTTCCCCGAGCGGCCAAAAGCCGTCCCGCGATGGCGGCGGCCGGGATGAGGTCGGGTGCCAGCGCATGGGCTTCACACGCAAGATCCATCGCTCTTGAAGGATGGTCATCCTCGAGAGCTTGCGCCTGAGCCGTCAGCAGAACGGCGCGGCGACGATCGCCTGTGGTTTTTTCCACGTGGCCGTGCCGGCGACCGACGGAAAGGGTCTCAAGAGCCCCCGACCAATCGCGCGCCCGGCATTGCAAGTCAAACAACGCATCCACCGGCCACGCAAGCTTCGGATTGAGCGCCAGGGCGCGCTCGGCGAACTGCCGCGCGGCCTCGGCCTCGCGCTCCCGGCTGGCTTCCAAAAACAACCCGCGCAGGCCGAGTTGCTCGGTATCGGGTGAACTTAACATGGCTTCGAAGATGCGCCGGGAGGTGGCCCGGTCGCCGGACAGTTCGGCGCTTTGAGCCCGCAACAGTTGCGTCAACGGTTCGTTAGGCAGCGCCTTGCGGGCTTGCTGGGCCGAGCGGATGGCCAGCGCCCGATCTCCAGCGCCGATCGCAATCATGCCGCTCGACAAAGCGTCAAGGCCGCGCTCCTGGCGGCGGCGGTTGAAGAACTGGCCCACCACCACCGGGCTGCGCCAGACCTGCCTGAGCAGGGACCAAACGAACATCGAAAGTCCCAGCAGGAACGCGAAGAGCACCACCGCCCGGAACACGCTCGTCTCGACGTCGTAGCCTTGCCAGTTGATGAGACGGCTGCCCGGCCGATCGGCCAGCCATGCGAGCCCGGTGGCCAAAAGGGCAACGCCGACAAGATAGAGGACGAGCCTGGTCATGGTCGGCTTTCCTTCGCGGCTGCCCCAAGCGAGGCTTTGAGCGCCTTATCGATCGACGCCAGAGCCTGATCGACGCTGGCTCGGGCTTCAACCTTGCGGAGCCAGTCCTGAGCGGGTGCTCGCGCGCGGGGGCTAAATTTCGCAGCTTCGCTGGCGATATCGCCGAGCCTTTGATCGCGCAAGGCCTGCTCGATCCGGGCGACTGTCGCTTCCGCCGACGTGTCATCGGCCGAGTAGGACGTCTTACGCACGCGCACGATCGTCCGAGCACCTGACAGCAGGCGATCCACGACCGAGCCGTCAGCCGGCTCGCCATCGGCGTCCAGGATCGCATTGGCGATCGGCCTGAACGTGCGCGTCAGTTCGCCGACGGTTGGCACGCCCTCATCCTTGAACCGCTCCAGCGGGCCGAGGTCGAGCTTTGCTCCCGCCAGTTTCTTGACCTCGGCGAGCTCGCCGCCATAGCGGGATCCAACTTCCATGGCGCGCTTGAGATTACCAAGCTCCAGCGACAAAACCATCCGCTCGGCGTTGATGCGTCGATCGTCCTCGGCGCGCACCACGCTTTGCACAGTCTGTTCGAGCGCTGCCACTTTCTGCGAAACCGGAGCCACCGCACTGGCGACGTCCGCTGGACGGGCGGTGGCTTTCATCCGGGTTTCCAAATCGCCTCGCAATCCGTCGAGTTCAGCCTTCAACGCGGCAGAGGTCTCCTGCGCACCCCGCAGCGTCTGCTCGACCCGGTCCGAGCCGGCTTTCATCTGGTCGAGCCGCTGGCCAACCCGGGCGGTTTCGGACTTCAGGCCCGTCACGTCGCGATCGAGCCGCTGCGCGCCCGATTTGGCCGTTTCGCCTGCCTCGGTCGCAGATTGCACCCGCACATCAAGCTCCTGCGAGAGGTCGCGGCGGATCGCGGCCAGACTATTGGCGAGACTGGTCTCGAGATCCCCGACCTTGCCGGTCAATTGGGCGATTTGCGGGATGCGGCCAGCGTTCCGGTCGGTGGACGCGATGGCGGCGAGGGTGCCGAGCTGCTGCTCAAGCTTGCCAAGTCGTTCGCCCTGCTCGGCGGTCGGGGACGGCTGCCGGACGGCTTCCCTGATGGCGCTTGCCTCGGTGCCCAGCTTCTCCTGCTCCGCTTTGAGTTGGCCAATGTCTTTGGCTAGGCTCTCGAGCTGGGCCATGCCCGCCTCGAACCGTGCGTTCGGCTGCGCAGCGTCGGTGGCCGTTGCCGCTGTGCGATCACGACCCATTTTCTCGAGCGCCGTCAGCCGGCCGATGATCTCCGGCGAGGGAGAAGCGGTGCTCGAGCCTGCTGCGGGC
>JBKJYG010000176.1:0-2674 GCA_046715905.1 Hyphomicrobiaceae bacterium
ATCGGCGTCGGCATCGTTCTGACGCGTGAGACGCTACAGGTCCGCTGGCGGGCCTGGCTCATCGGCGAGCTGATCGGACATTGGCTCAGCGCCCGGCGCTATTACCGCCTCAACCTCCCCCGCACCGAGCCGGCCAATCCGGAGTATCGCATCGCGGACGACACGCGCTGGGCCACCGAGCCGCTGGTCGACCTTGGTATCGGACTGGTCCTGGCCGTGTTCGGTGCAACCGCGTTCATCTCGGTGCTGTGGACGGTGGGGGGCTCCTACACCGCCAGCGTTGGGCAGAGTTCGATCACGATCCCGGCCTACATGGTCCTGGTGGCACTGCTCTATGGCGTCGTCGCCTCCGCACTGATGCTCTGGATCGGCCGCCCGCTCACCGGGTTCTTCTACGGGAAGAACGAGGCCGAGGGCGACTTCCGCTTCGCGCTGATGCGGCTTCGCGACAACGCCGAGAGCGTGGCGCTGATGGCGGGCGAACCGGCTGAGCGGCGCATCCTGGCGGTAATCTACCAGCGCGTGATCCGGCAATGGATGCTGATCGTGCGCCGGCACGGGGTGTTGACCTGGATCACCAATTCGAGCGGGCCGATGAAGCCCGTCATCCCTCTGCTGTTTGTGGCGCCGAAGTACTTCTCAGGTGAGCTTAGCCTCGGACAGGTCACGCAGCTCGCCGCCGCCTTCCTCGAGGTGCAGATCGCGATCTCCTGGATCGTCGACAATTTCAACCGCATCGCCGAATGGTATGCCTCGGCGCGCCGCGTCATGGATATGGTCGACGCCTGCGACGGGGCAGACACGGCGGCCCGCGACCAGCCGGCCACGATCACCCTGCAACCGCAGGCGGGCGCGGGCGGGCTGGCGGTGGATGGGCTCACCGTCGCCGACCCGTTCGGGGTGACGCTGCTGCGGCACGTCAGCCTCAATGTGACCGCGGGCGAGAGCCTGCAGGTGGCCGGCGAGACAAGCGTCGGCAAGACGACGCTGGTGCGCGCGATCGCAGGGCTGTGGACGCAAGGCGGCGGCATCGTCAGCCTGCCGGACGCCGGACGCCTCATGATCCTGCCGCAAAAATCCTACATGCCGCTGGGCACCCTGGCCGACGCCCTGGCCTACCCCGACGTCGAGCGCCGGCCCTCGGAGGGAGAGATGCGCCACGCCCTCGAGCAGGTGGGGCTGGCCCACCTCACGGGCCAGCTCGAGGACCGGGCGCGCATCGATCAGCGATTGTCCAATGGGGAACGCCAGCGCCTGGGCTTTGCCCGCCTGATCCTGCATCGCCCGGATGTGATCGTGCTTGACGACGCGGTGTCGGCGCTCGACGAGTCCGCGCAGCGTGACCTCGTTGGCCGGCTGCGGGCCGAATTGCCCGAGGCCGCCATCCTCAGTCTGGCGCAAACGCATCTGGCGGCTGGGCTGCATGATCATCTCATCACCTTGGAGCGGGGCACCACGGCACCGACCCGAGCACCAGCTCCCGCCACAGCCTGAAGGGACACGCCATGCTGAATTACTGGAACGCGACCTGGAGCCTCGATGAGAAGCAGTGTCCCTGCGACATTCATTTCTGTGATTACCTGGAGGAAAAGGGCATCCGCAATGCCACCGTGTTCCATTTCGGCACCGGCAATCACCATATCCTCGGACTGCGCAATGCCCGCAGCGGCGCCAACAACGCCATTCTGGGCATCACCGCGTCGCCGGGCGAATACGAGGACTACATCAAGCTGCTGATCGAAAACCCGACGCTCGGCGCCACCTACAAGGCTTATTTCGGCGACATCTATCAGCTTGACGGGAGGCTGCTGCCCGATCTCGACTATGCGACGCTGTTTCACGTCGGCGAGTTCCGCAGCGAGCGCAACGACACCTACGGCGGCCTGACGGATCTCGAGATGACGCGCGTGTGCGTCGATCGGTTGAAGCCGGGCGGCGAGGTGCATTTCTTCACGGGCTCGTTCGCCTATGACAAGGCGGAAGCCATCGGGGCCGAACTGGTCGGGCAGGGTCTCCTCGAAAAGGGGGTCGCCTATAAGTCGCTGATGATTTATCGCAAGCCGGCCTGACCTCGCGCGCCGACCCTGAAAGGCCAGCCGATGTTCACCCATGCCGAACTTCTCGACGCCTGTGCCCTCGTCCATCGCACCCTGCGACCGACGCCGGCTTATGCCTGGCCGCTGCTCGCGCAGCACGTCGGCGCAGAGGTGATCGTCAAGCATGAGAACCATACGCCCATCGGCGCTTTCAAGGTGCGTGGTGGCCTCGTCTACATGGATTGGCTGTGCCGTCAGGCCCTGGCGCCGAAAGGCGTCATCACCGCCACGCGCGGCAATCACGGCCAGTCGATCGCGCGCGCCGCATCGGCCGTTGGCCTGACGGCCACCATTCTCGTGCCTCACGGCAACTCGGTTGAAAAGAACAGGGCCATGCGCGCGTTCGGCGCGCGGCTGCTTGAGTTCGGCGCCGATTTCGACGAAGCCAGGGACGAAGCCGCGCGCTTGGCGCAACATGAAGGCCTGCACATGGTGCCCTCGTTC
Organism: Hyphomicrobiaceae bacterium; assembly: GCA_046715905.1. Lineage (GTDB taxonomy): Bacteria > Pseudomonadota > Alphaproteobacteria > Rhizobiales > Hyphomicrobiaceae. Next base: position 2,541 of record JBKJYG010000176.1, read on the forward strand.
GCGCCGCAGCTCATTCTGGGGGTCGCTACCTATGCCTTGGAGCTGTTCACGTCGGCGCCCGATCTAGCGGCTGTGTACTGTCCGATTGGCATGGGCTCGGGCATCTGTGGTCTGATCAAGGTGCGCGATCTGCT
>JBKJYG010000177.1:0-2787 GCA_046715905.1 Hyphomicrobiaceae bacterium
CTATCCATAATTGGAGGGAAGTCGGGGCTCAGGTCAGAAGCAACGAATGTGCCAGGCAACAATGGCAGCGCAGTCGCAGGATAGCTAGAGCGCCTATTCTTGTGACGGCCGGGCTAGCAGGCGGTGATGGTTACACCTTGCTGCTACAGCACCATCAGTTTGACCGGAACTCCTTCATCAACGGACGCAATCGACAGCACGGACCGCATCGCCGATGCCTGCATAGGAATGAAACTCACTTTTTGCAGGGGGTGCGCTGCGCGACAGGCTGCTTCCGGGGCATTTCGAGGAGGGCATCCGTGACCGGCTAGTCCGCCCGACATCTCGCCTCCCACCCCTATCTCCCCTGCGCGCACTGGGCGAAGATCGCGATTTGGGCATCGCTGAAATAATCGGTTTGCCGGTTCGCATTGCGGTGCGTCAGATGCAGGCACATGTCGCGCGCGATCGTGTTCACATAGTCGGACGTCACAGCATTCACATCCGCCGGGTCGAGATGCTGCCGGTTCTCGCTGACGAACTCAAGCGCCGCCTTCGGACCCGTGAACACGACCTCGTCGACAAGCCCTTTACGCTCGTCGACCGTCATCGCACGTATCGGCAGAACCTTGACCGCGAACTCCAGCCATTCCTTCGAGCTGATGCGCGCAAACACGCTCGCGATCAGCGGGCGCAATTCCGCAGACATAAAGATGTCCTCCAACTTCTCCCGCGACAGGCTCGCCTCGAGATCCTTGAGGCCCGCGTCGGCGATCACCTTCTTCAGCAGCACCTCGCGCAGTTCGTTGGAGAAATTCAGATGGCGAAGCGCCGCGATCGCATACGACGCGCGCCCCTTCACGATCGCTGCTACGGCCTCGCCTTGGACCTCCCGCGGCAATCGCGCGCCGAAGACCTCAAGGGCCGACACCGCCACCTCCGGATTGGCATCGAATGCCGCGCGCATGCGCGTGGCGAGCCCCATGAGCTCGTCATCGGAGATGCGGCCCGCTCCCGGGTGTTTGACGATCACCGCCACGCTTGCTTCGCGAAATGCCTTGGCACGGAGGGCTTCACGCTGCTCCTGCTTCAGCCGGGTCACATCCGCGGCAAGGCCGACGGCTTCGTTGCCGGCATCGGGCGCGAAGAGGATCCGTCGGATCAATTCGTCGAACTGGTGCTCGTCAAGCATGCGGTGCTTTCGCGCCACCATCGAAAGGTCGGTCGCGGTCTCGGCAAGCTCCAGGAACAGCGTGAAGACGAGTTTCCGCTCGACTAGCCGAGGATGGTCCAGTGTCAGCAATTGCACCAGCGTCGGCAGATGCCTTTCATCGATCGCCTCCGCCTCGGTGAACTGCTTGCTCCAGACGCCGCCCAAAGTCGTCGCCGTACGCTGCGGCGTGAGCGTGAGTTTGAGCGGGCACGCGCTATCGCCTTGCACGACGGTGCGGCAGATGTCGGCGATGAAGCGATCCTGGACCTGCCGTGTCTCAAATAAGGCGCTGCGTGACGACCGCGATCTGTTGCTCTCGGTCGAGAGCGCCGCAGTCACCGCGCCTAAGACGGGCGCCGACAGGTCTTCATCGGCGCCGCGAGTGGCGAGGTAGGGCTTGCCAAATCGATACTGCACATCAACCGCGCTGGCCGTGAACGCGCCTTCGACGTTGCGGACAACTCTGGTGCCCGTTCGACCGCTCAGGACCCACACCATGTCCGTGCCCGAAGGGGCCCATTCGCCGGCAACGTGCACCGTCCCGTCCTTGCCGACAATGGCCGAAGTCTTCGAAATGCCTGGTGCCGTCAGCCAAAGCGGAACATAGAGCCACGTCCAGGTGATGAGCAGCCACGCGCTGGAATAGAGTGTCTTGTCGTAGTCCACCGTTGTAGCCAGATACAGAATTGCTGCGATCGACGCGCTGAGGCAGACGACCGGCCAGACGCCTCGGGTGTCGGAAAGCCAGATCATTCCGTTCCAATTCAAGTACAGGCCAATGCCGCCGCCCAGTACACACGGGATGATCGCGAACACGATCGCCAAGACCCGAGCGGTCGGTCGTTTCGACGAGCGTTTCACTCCCTATCCTTTCAAGGAGTTGAGAGAAAGTGCTCTGTTGCAGCAAAAACGGAGGACGGCGTCCTCTCGTTCGGATGGCCCGTCTGCTTCTGACGAGTAGCCCGTTTACCAGAATCGTGGCCGTCCAACCGATCGGCGCCGCGTCGTGCGGATTGTCCCGGTCGATCGGAGCGTCGTCAAGGCACGGTTTGGGGTTCCGGACTAGGCGCTTACGGCTGGCAAGGACGGGTGTGCGGGGGGCGTTTGCCCGGGCCTTCACGCTCCCGACTGCAGCTCGCTCGGCAACGGACGTGACTGATCGCGGCTCAGCGCTGACAATGCCGGCTCGACGACTGTCTGCTAATGGGATGGAGCGACTGCCGATGGCCTCGAACGTAGAGTTGTCCCGTCACTCGGCACCGCCGCCACCGCATGGCCCATGGCGCCTATACCTCGCCTCGGCAGCGCCGGCCAGTCGCGCCCAAAGCGCTGGTGTCTCGATGCGCTCTTTGGCGACCCGCTCCTGCATCACCGCGGTATCGTGATAGAAAGGATGCTTATCGATCTTGTCGAGGTCGTCGGGGAAGGAGTTGTTCCATGAATGAAGTCGCACACATGCAATCGGCAACGGCTGCAACCGAGCAGGCTCTTGCGGCGATCACCCGCTGGAACCCCTCCACCAAGGCGATGCTCGCGCCCTTGCCCGAGCATGCGCGCCAGGCTGCGGCGGATATCAATCGCCGACAGGATCGCGG
>JBKJYG010000178.1:0-2847 GCA_046715905.1 Hyphomicrobiaceae bacterium
CATGCAAAGCGGCGTCGCCGAGGAGCGCGAGCCCGGCGGGACGGGTGCCAGACGGCTTTCTGCGTGCCGCGAACCACCGCTTGATGCGTGTGAGGCGTCCAGCTCATCCGGCGGTCGTAGCGGGCCGGTAGTCGGGCCCCCACGCGGGCTTAAAACCTTTGCCGGACCGAAACAGCGCCGCATAGTCGTAAACGGTGTAGGAGGTCAGCGGCTCCGACCGGTGTTTGGCGCTGTCGACCAGCATCATGACGATGCGAGCCGAGAGTCGCTGGCGCAGAATTTCGGCCGCCGTCACGCAGTGAGGCAGCGTGGCAGCAGAGTCGACGTAGAACAAGACTGTGAGGGGCTTCATGCTGCAGTCTCGCTTAACGTGCTCGTCGCGGAAAACAGCGCCGGATGCGTCGACCCATCGTGCTTCACGGCCGGCGTTGGATGCGACCGACGGGCATCGTCCACGAGATTGAGCGACTGCGACTGGACCATCCGCCAATACGGCCCGCGTCGCGCCATGAGCGCGTCGTGCGTGCCTCTCTCGGCGATGCGGCCCTGCTCCAGCACGATGATCTGGTCAGCGTGCCGGACGGTGGACAGCCGATGCGCGATAACGATGACGGTCATGGAGCGGGGCAGAGTGAGGATCTGCCGCTGGATCGTCTGCTCGGTGGGCATATCGAGCGCGCTCGTCGCCTCGTCCAGAATGAGGAGGTCGGGCTGGCGCAGAAAAGCGCGCGCCAGGGCTATGCGTTGCCGCTGTCCACCCGATAGGCGCGCCCCGCGATCTCCCAGCATGGTGTCGAACTTGTGCGGGAGGCTGTCGATCCAAACATCGATGGCAGCCAGACGCGCGGCATCGCGGAGCTGCGCCTCGCTCACGTGAGTCTGGAGACCGAAACACAAGTTCGTGCGGATGCTGTCATTGGTCAGGATCACATCCTGGGTGACGACCGCCAGACGGCGCCACCAGGATTCGATCGCTATATCGTCGAGCGGCTGGCCATCGATCAGTATGCGGCCGGCGCTGGGGCGGTAAAGCCGCGTCATCAGATTGATGAGGGTCGATTTGCCCGAGCCTGAGGCGCCCACAATGGCGGTCATGCAGCCGCTGGGAATGTCCAGATCGACGCCTTGCACGACCGACGCTTCGCCGGGCAGATAAGCAAAGCTGACGCCTTCGAAGCGAATGCCGCGCTGAAGCCGTTCGAACCGCGCGGCCCCATCCTGCTCGCGCGCAGTCTCCGCCTCGATCAGAAAGCGGTGCATGTCCTCGAATGCGTCGAGGTGAATGATGATGTTGTTGCGCGAGATATTGACGATGCTGAGTGGCGCCAAGATCCGGAACAGCAGCACGACAAACAGCACCAGGACACCGACGGCTTGTGCGGCCGATTGGCTATTCATGAGCCCGACCGAAATAACCAGCACGCAGATGAGCGTTCCACCGACGACGCTGAAGAACGGCACGGTCAGGTTCTCGACCGCGACCGTTCGATCGCGAGCTTGCTGGAGGCCGCCCACGACGAGCCCCAATTCCCGCTGCACCTCGCGCGCCGCGCCGGAGAGCCGGATCAACTTGCCGCCGTTGAGAAGCTCGTAGAAGATTTGCGAGAATTGCTTGTTGGCCTCCGTCAAGTCGCGTCCGACCCGATGCACCCAGCGGCTCGTGACAGCGCGGAAGAGAACGGTCGAGAGCAGGACGTAAATGCCGGCAGCCAGGCACATTGACGGAGCCACCACCGCCAGAACGACGGCATAGCTTGCAATGACGAGAAGATTGGAGATCAGCGTCGCGGCGAAGCGGAGCGCAATCCCGATCCGCGCGGGGTGGGCCACGGCTACAGTCGAGATCGCGCCCGTACCCATCGCATCGACGAACGGTACGCTGGTCTGGATGAGGGCCTTGAAGGCACGAATCCGCAACGCGAGATCAACGCGGTGCGGAATGGCGTAGCCGATGAAATCCTGCGCAAATTGAAGTATGCCGCGCAACAGCACCACGATCAGCATGATGAGGCCAGCCCAGACCAGCCGCGACTCGGCGGGCAGGGCGTCGAAAATCTGCGAAACCTCGCCGAGCAGCGCCACATTGGCGAAGATGTTGCTGCGGCCCATGGTATCGAGCAGCGGCACCAGCAGGAACACGCCGACGCTTTCGGTGATTACCCCGAGTACCGAAAGAACCGTGAAGGTCACGAGCAGGGCTTTGTGGTTTGAACCGTAGTGCCACATCAACCGCGCGGGCCGATGATACTTGCCGATCAGGCGCTGGAATTGGGGGGCCATCCGGCTCACCACAGCCGTTGGCCGGCGACGGACAGCGCCGCCGTGCCGATATCGGAGGGCATGGGTGCGCACGCGAGAGGATCGCTGATCAAGCCGCACATATCGTAATAGGTTTCAAGGATCCCCCTCGGGACTTCTGCCGTCCGATGCGAAAAGTCCTGCAGCGCCGTTCGCAGCCTGGGCTTCAATGTCAATGATCGCGCCATGTGAGAGGCACTCCTGAGATGCCGTCCTGCGGCCCTTGCGGCGACCGCCAGCTCGAGTTCCAGGTAGGCACTCAGCCAGCGCCGGTGCTGTGGGGAAAGTGCGCAAAACGGCGGCAACCCGAGCTTCTTCCGCAACAGCCGGCAGGCGGCTTCGATCTCCCTCAGGTAGCCCCCACCCGAGGGAGAGACGATGGTCGAGATCGTCGGGCACGTGAGGACCGTGCCGCCGGAAAGACCCAGCCGGATGAACCATTCGAAATCTTCAAGCCGGCGCATGCGCTCGTCGAACAGGCCAACCTGGTCGAAGACGCTCCGATGCGCCAGGAAGGTCGTGCCGGGGCAGAACCAGCAGCCAGAGACA
>JBKJYG010000179.1:0-3663 GCA_046715905.1 Hyphomicrobiaceae bacterium
GTCGTATTCAGGCTGCACCACCGTATTGGTCGAGGGCGTGGTGACACCAAACGCCAGCCGCCAAGCCAGATAGTCGCGCATCGATCGTCTTCCCTTTTTGGAACCGATAACAAAGTTTCAAGGTCCAGCCGTTTGGTGAGCGCCGCCGCATTCTCCCGACCGAGCCCCGCCACCTCACGCGTCATCGCTGTCATCGCGATGACGGCTCTCCAAGGATATTGGTTACGCTTCCATCAGAAGTGTAGCGCACAGGTGGGCAGGCGACCATAGGCGGCTTGAGCCTGTTAGCGCCGGTGATCGATCGGTAGGGAACTTGCCAAAGCTCAGCGCGAGGGCCAGGTCCGGCCGACGCCACCGTGCCGTCTGTGCAAATGACACCCGATCCGGCGACCACAACGCACAAAAATGAGAAGCGGCTGCCGCCTCAGCAATCCGCAACCGTTGCCAACGGGCCGTGATGGCCTGCAAGCTACTGTTGATTGAGGCCTCGTCCATGGGTGATGTCATGCAATCTGAAATCACGGCACGTGCTGAATCGATGCTCCCGGCAACGAGGGCGGAATTTGTCAACGTGGTGGCTCATTACTACCGTGGCGAAATGGGCCGAATGACAAGTTGGCGCGATCGTGTCGATCGGACCAGCAACTGGGCGATCACCGTTGTCGCCGCGATGTTGTCCGTATCCCTGTCGACATCAGACGCGCATCATGGTGTCCTCGTTTTTGCTGCGGTCCTGGTTATGCTGCTGCTTGCCATCGAAGCCCGACGCTATCGCTTCTTCGATGTCTACCGAAGCCGCGTGCGCGGATTAGAGCGCAATTATTTTGCGGCCGTCTTCTCGCCTCCAGCCGCCGGCGACGGTGATTGGATGCAGGCCTTGGCCGACGATCTGAGGCGGCCAGCATTTTCCATCAGCTTTGCAGAGGCCCTATCGCGTCGCTTACGGCGCAATTACTTCTGGATGTTCGTTGTCCTGTTGGTGGTCTGGCTGCTCAAGACCACGTCGGGCAGCCTTCATACGGGCCAACCCGCCGCCGGTTTCGTGCGGTCGATGGGCGATTGGTTTAGTAATACTTCGCTTGGGCCGTTCCCGGGGTGGAGCGTCGTGGGCGTCGTCGCCGTGTTCTATATCTGGGTCACCTACGCCACCTTCCGCCATTCCCGAATGCAGGGGGAGCTTGTTTATGGCGACGTGCATGTCTAACACAAGCGCACGCCGCTCACGGTTCGTTCAAGATATCTCGAACCAACACCAGCGACGGCGGCTGGCAATGCCTCGGCAGGGAACTGAGCCGCAGCTTTGTCTGCACCCCAAGAGAAGGTTTGACAAACTTCGCAGGGCGGAAGCTGATGCACTATCAATCGCCTGGGAGCGGCGGACGGACGATGCCGCCACACGCGACAGAAGAGGAGCGAGCGACCAATGAGCATTGCCGACGCCAACAAGACAATCCTCACCGGCGAGAACCCGTTCATCCGCTTAAGCTTGAAGGACGGTGACCCGAACTCGACGGACGCCAGCTATTGGCGGATTATCTTCTCACCGGCCGGTCCTGGTCACGTGCTTTACATCAAGAGCGAGCTGACCGATGGGCGCTGGCGCATGTACTCGGATAATATTGCCATGGCCCGCTGGCTGCAAACGACCGTTCAGGGCATGCTCAACGCCGAGCTTGTCGACACCACGATCCCGTGCGCCGAGGCGCAGTTCTCCAAGACCGGCGATCCGCGTTACTTCTGGACCGAGAACGTCAGGGCTTTCGGCGAGGACATAGCGCTCACCTGGTTCGATATCGGGGAGCCGCTGCTCATCCATTCGCAGCCAAACCAGATTCCCGGCCGACGCTATGGCGTGTGTACCGTGCTCATGCCCGCGCTTGGCACCCGCCTCATCCGTAATGGGATCGAAGCCAAGGGTCGGTCCTGGCCGCGCGAGCGCGAGGGGCGGCCGTTCTCGACGTCGGCGCTGGCATTCTCCGAGAGCTGGACGGATGCGGCCTGAGGTCAGGCGTGAGTTCCCCTCTCACGCTGACGCTCAGATTTTAGGCCCGGCAAAAGACGCGTAGCCGGACTGAGCCTGTCTGCCCGACGATCTCGCAGCTTGGCCGCTACCAGTCGGTCGGCTTTTGGCACAAATGACGGAAATAGCTGACGTGAAGAGGCATCGCGAAACGTTCGCGCAATAAGCTAATGGCCCCTGATTGTCAGCCAAAGCATGGCCTAGGGCGGACCGATGACGCTGTGAATCCCTCGATCCCAAGGTGGAGTTGGACTATAGGCGTTTAGCATTGCGTCGATCAGCACACGGAGCTTGGTCGACGGCTGCTTGCCTTTCGCAAACACCACGGAAATCGAGCCGCCCATCGGTGTGTAATCTCGCAAGACAGGTCGTAAGCGTCCATTCTGGAGGTTCGGCGCCGCCATGAACGTGGGCAGGATGGCCAGGCCAAGGCCGGCCAAGGCTGCCTCTTGAAGCAACTCGCCATTGTTGCTGCGCATGCGATGCCCGACACGATAGGATTGCGCTTCTCCGCTGCGCTCCAACCGCCACATCAGGTGCGGCTCGCGGTGGCTGTAGTGGAGACCGTCGTGCGCGTGAAGTTCATCCGGGCTGGTCGGCTCGCCCCGCCGCTCGAAGTAGGCCGGACTCCCGCAGATCAAAAGGTGTCTCGGCGCGATGTGGCGCGCGATCAGGCTTGAGTCTTTCAAGTGCCCGAGCCGAACCGCACAATCGTAGCCCTCTGTGACAAGGTCGACGATCCTGTCGTCGAGGTCGAGATCAAGGATAAGGTCGGGATGCCTTAGCATGAGTTCGGCCGCAAGCGATTTCAGATGCAGGCTGCCCAAGGAGGTCGGGACCGACACACGGAGTACGCCGCGCGGCTCGGAGGCCTGATCGGACACTCGCTCTTCAACCTGCTTGAGGTCGGAGAGAAGCTTGTGCACCTCATCGTAAAGTTCGCCGCCCGCGTCCGTCGTGCTGAGCCGGCGAGGGTTGCGGTTGAGGAGCCTGACCCCGAGGTGATCCTCGAGCTCCGCCACGCGTCGGCTGACATTCGACTTTGTGGTGCCGAGCCGCTCCGCCGCGGCCGATATGCTGCCGGCCTGAACGGCCGCCACGAAGCTCTCGAAGGACAGCAGGCGGTTCAAGCTCGTCTCCTCCCTGCACCCTATCACCCGCAGTCCGGCATCGCCACCGCAAGCCCGACCCGGCGTGACCGGTACAAATAGCACGGTCTGATCCAGCGAGCTGACGCGCGATCATGAGACGGTCCAGACCCTGCGTTCTCGATCGCCGAACCTGACGTCTTCAGAACTTACACTGATTACGGCAAGTCGTTCCTCCTATCTGAACCAGTATCGGCATTGAGAAGAGTCGATGAGTGGCTTTCGATCAGCCCTGCCGCTCGATTTCTCGAAGGCAGATCATCGAGGTCCGCGCGCTTTGGCGGTCACCTGCGAGAAGCCTCTGTGCATCACGGAGCGATCCGTCGCGTCCCTTGGAGTAGCAGCATGTCTGATCAACGCACGAGCCACTCCCTCCCCGACGTGATCATCGTCGGCGGCGGATCGGCCGGAGCCGTGCTGGCGGCCCGATTGAGCGAGCGCTCCGATCGCCGTGTAATGCTACTCGAGGCCGGGCCCGCCTTTGGACCGTGGGGC
>JBKJYG010000180.1:0-3036 GCA_046715905.1 Hyphomicrobiaceae bacterium
TTTAATTTTGGACAGGGAATGAAACGCCTGACCTTGTGGAAATGACATCAAGGCGCCGAAGCATTGAGGTCGGTAGCTGTGAAGCGCAATTTGTGGAACTTGCGCGTCCCCGCAACCAACCTTCCTAAGCGCTTACCTGAAAAGAGAAACCGCGAGCGTTTTAGGACTGCCTCCGCCTACCGCAGCGCGGGCCTAGCGCAGCGCGGGGCCGCTGCGGCGGCGGATGACTTCGTCGAAGGCCGTGGCGAACTCGACCGAGCCCGGCTTCTTGACCGTGACGTCCATCTTCTCCTCGATCGCCGCCAACAATTGGGCCGCCGTCTTGTCGCGGACGATGGTGTTTCGGTAATATCCGGCCTGACTGAAAAAATTGGAGGTCGGCATGGCGCGTCCGACCGCCTCCATCATCTCCAGGCCGGTGCGTGGCCCGGAGAGATTCATTAGCTCGATTTCGGCCCCGGACAGCGCCGTCCGACCCGCCCGCTCGGCATCGTCCTTCAGACCCTTGAGCTTGATGGCCTGCAGCCACGGTCCGATATCCGCATCGAGATTGAGCGCGTGGATGCCGAGCCCCTTGGGCGTGTTGCCAAGCCGAACCTGCTCCTTCCACACATTGGGCACCGCGCGGGCCGCCAGCACCATCCGGCGGACGGCGATCACTTTCGAGCGCAGCAGCGTCGCGCGTCGGGCGGGCGTATCGGGGGCGGCGATGATCGCGTTGAGGCGTGCGATGAAGGCATCGCCGTGCTTCACCAGCTCGTTCACGGAGTTGGCGTTGAGGAGCTGTGCATATCCGAGCGCCGATGAGATTGGCCGACCCTGGCGGGTGTCGGGGTCGATGCCGGCCTGCATGTCATAGGTGCCGCGGCCTCCGGTTTCCAGCGCGTAGACGCGGACCACTTGGGCCTTCGTCAATCCGAGCCGCAGGGCCTCCTCCGCGTAGCGAAGCTTGAACTCGCGTTCGGTGGATGGCGTCGGCACGAAGCCAAATTCGGCGCGCGCGCTGGCCAGGAATTCGGCCACGCCGGGCTTAGGCGCATCGGGCTCGGCCGGGGGCTGAATGGCCGCGATGATCTTCCCGATCTCGGGGGCGAGCTGGGGTCCGCCGTATTTTGGCGGCTGCTCGACGATGTAATCGTCGGCCGTGATGGCCTGCGCGGCCGCGCGTTTGCGACGGCGCGTCTCGCGCTTCTCGTCGGCGGCGATCCAATAGGCCTGCAGCTCGACATCGAACGATTTGCGCGCGCGCAGATAAAGCACATAGACGCGCTGCTGCGGCTCGCTGAGACGCCCGGCCAGCTCTGGACCGATTTGTTGAGCCTGCAGCGGAGCGGCCAACAGGCCCAAGCCGCACGCCACAGCGACCGCAATTCCGATTGCCGATGCCAGTGCCAGTGCGCTTCGCAACCGCGACCGACGGCCCATGCCCCCTCCCCATGTTCGCTGTTTGCCAGCGTACACCCTCTGGTGATGCCAGGCAGCCTTGAGCATAGGATCTGGGTGGAGATGAGGCGGCCGCCGCACCTGCGATTAAACAACGGTAAATAGAAGTTCATCGCGCGTAAATGTAAGGCGGCCCTCGGGCATGATGGTTTCGAATTAATGCGATCCAAATCTATTCAGGCTTTGATCCAATACATCTGGGGAGTTTTCTTATGGCCGATACGAGCACCAAGACGGGCAGCATTCTGACCCGGGGTTTGCCTGGGTTGCCAGGGGGTAGCGGCCCCCCCTCGCGCGCTGGCCGGATCATCGCAGCGACGGCAGCGGTGGCGGGCCTTGCTTTTTTGGCGATGAACGCCTTCTTTACGGTCAACCCGACCGAGCGGGCGATGGTGCGCGTGTTTGGCAAGGTCACCAGCGACAAACCGCTGGGTCCAGGCCTGCATTTCCGCATGCCGTTTGTCACCAACGTCGATCGCGCCCAGGTGAGCTTGACCAATCTTCACCTGCCGGTGTTCAGCGTCAATACGATCGACAACCAGAAGATCGACCTCGACATCAATGTCTCCTATCTGGTGCCAGAGTCGGCCGTCTTCCATCTGCTGTATGAGGTCGGCCGGGTCGGCAATACCGATATCCGCGACAATGTCGTGCCCGTGGTGCAGGACCGGGTGAGCCGTACATTTTCCGTCAAGAACACCAACAGCTTGTCGGAGCAGCGCGAAGGCATCCAAGCCGAAGCGACGCTGGCCGTGGCCAAGACGCTCAAGGAGCTGTTCCGCATCGATCTGCAGAGCCTGCAGATCGCAAAAGTCATCTACGGCAATGCGTTCATCCAATCCAACGAGCGCTCGGTGCTGGCCAAGAACGAAGCCATCGCCGAGGAGAACCGGGTCCGGGTTGCTGAATTCCAAGCCAAACAGAAGGTCATCACAGCCGAGGGCGAAGCCCAGCAAGCCCGCGTCAAGGCCCTGGGCGATGCCGATGCCATCCGCACGCGGGCCCGCGCCGAGAAGGAAGCGGCCGAGTTGCAGGGCCAGGGCGCGGCCGCCCGCTATCGCTCCGAAATCGAGGGCTCGGGCGGCTTTGCCAACTACGTCTCGCTGCTCAACGCGCAATCGCGACTGAAGTGGAACGGCACCGCGCCGCGCTTCATGGTCGGCGGCGACAAGGGCGGCACGAACTTCCTGCTGCCGCTCCCCACCAGCGAGTTCGAGGATGCGCCACTGCAGCAGCCGCAGCGCGCAGCAACCGCCACGACGCCGACGGCGCTCCCCCCAGCACGGCCGGCCTCGGCCGCCACGCCGACCACGGGCTCACCGGCGCAACGTTGAGCGGAAACCCAGGGCGGGATCGACGTCCCGCCTTCGGATGTCACAACGACAGCGCGGGCGCTGGTCCGGCCGGCCCCTACCCCCGCCGTTTCTCGACCAGGACGCCGGCCTGTGCCAGTTTTTCGATCGCCGCCTCGTCGAAGCCGTGCTCGGCCAGCACCTCGCGCGCGTGCGCCGAGAACTTGGGCGGCGCCGAGTGCAGCCCGCCCGGCGTGCGCGACAGCCGGATCGGCGTGCCGGTGCCTTTGTACCAGTCCTT
>JBKJYG010000181.1:0-4393 GCA_046715905.1 Hyphomicrobiaceae bacterium
CAACAACATGATCGCGTCCGGCCTGGAGGGGGTCGAGTTCATCGCCGCCAACACCGACGCGCAGGCGCTGTCCACGTCGAGTGCGGAGCGGCGCGTGCAACTTGGCATCAATCTGACAGAAGGTCTGGGCGCGGGCTCCAAGCCCGAAATCGGCGAAGCGGCGGCTGAAGAAGCCCTTGAAGACCTCAAGAGCCAGATCGCGGGCTCGCACATGGTGTTCATTGCGGCTGGGATGGGAGGAGGTACGGGAACGGGCGCTGCCGCCGTGATCGCGCGCGCGGCACGTGAGCTTGGTATTCTGGTGGTCGGTATCGTCACCAAGCCGTTTCAGTTCGAGGGCACCCGCCGCATGCGAACCGCTGACGCGGGCATCACCGAGCTAAAGAAATATGTCGACACCCTCATTGTTATCCCGAACCAGAACCTGTTCCGCCTCGCCAATGCCAAAACGACGTTCGCGGAAGCTTTCGTGCTGGCCGATCAGGTGCTCTATTCGGGGATCGCCTGCATCGTCGATCTGATCGTCAAGGAAGGCCTCATCAATCTTGATTTCGCCGATGTGCGCACCGTCATGAGCGGCATGGGAACGGCCATGATGGGCACAGGCGAGGCATCCGGAGAACGGCGGGCATTGATCGCGGCCGAGGAGGCGATCTGCAATCCGCTGATCGACGAAATTTCGCTGAAAGGCGCCAAGGGCTTGTTGCTTTCCATTATCGGCGGCACGAGCCTGACGCTCTACGAGGTCGACGAGGCTGCGACCCGCGTTCGCCAGGAAGTCGACCCGGAAGCCAACATTATCGTTGGGGCGACGTTCGATCCCAATATGGGGGATCGGGTCCGGGTGGCGATTGTGGCCTCCGGCATGGCGCAGGGATTGGCCAAGCCCGCTCCGACCCGAACGTACGAGGCACGGCAGGAGCCAGCCCCGCCCGGGGTCCCGTTTATCCCGGTACCGCCTCAGGCCCCGATGCACGGCGCAGCCGCGTCTGGATCGGCTGCGGTACGCGGCACCGGCACCAGCCGCGCTCGGACGGCCGGCTCGTTGCCACAGGATGGGTCCCGCGCGGCGCAGGGGGAGACCTACGCGTCATCGCATATCGAACCTGGGCAGCAGCACGCGTTGCGTGGGTCCCGTCCGCCGTTGCCCAACCCGCAACTCCGCCGCGATCGCCCGGCCACCGCTGACCCTTCGCCGGCAGAGCCGTCTTTCGAGAACCGCGAGCCGGCACGGGTTTGGCATGGGCCGGGCAACGTCACGATCGAGGAGCGGCCGCCCGCGATTGCCCCGCTGGGCGCGGCGCGAGCCGGTTCGCCGCCGAGCGGCCGATCTTTTGACCGGCCAACTCAAAACGAGCGGCATCCGCAGAGTTTCACGCCCACTCCGCCGGAGCCGGTCGGCCGTACCGCGCGCCGCCTCCCAGAAGTGGATGATTTCCCCGCCGTCGGCCAGCGTGAGTATCGCGCCAAAGCTCATTCGGATCACCGGGATCCGGCGACCATTCAAGGCTCGCAAGGTGAGGCCAACGCGCATGGCGCCCCCAAACAGGGGCTGTTTCAGCGATGGGTGGGCGCAAGTCTGGGACGTCGTGATTCGCCCGGTCGGAGTAGAATTCGGCCCAATCTTGATGGGGAGCATCATCAAGCTGACACATTTGCCGCCAAGCCGGCGCCGGTCTTCCAACCGTTTTCCAACAAAAACAAAGGCTAACCGCCGTTGGCTCAGTCGGACGCGAGCGTAACACAATGTAAGAAAGCGTGATTTGGCGTGGTTAACGCTAAGCTGTTAGGTTCCCTGCAAGAGACGCACTGAATGGACCGCGTGGGTCTTCCCGGGGGAACCGGAAAACCCACAAACAAGAATAAGCGGCCACGGTGCGTCGGGGGGCTTGTCACAGTGTGCATTCGCAAGAGAACGCAGCAGTGGCGGGTCGTTGGGGATTGAGGGACGGCGCTAATGTCGAAGCGATTTATCGGCGCTCGCCAGACAACGCTTGCGCGCGAAATCGAAGTTAACGGCACGGGGGTTCACAGCGGGGCGCCATCTTCGGTGGTTCTGCATCCAGCACCGGTAGACACCGGACTGAAATTCCTGGTCTCCAAACGCGGGAAAATCGTCTCCGAGATCGAGGCTGAGGTCAAGGCGATCAAGAATTTGACGCTTTGTACCGTCATCGGCGACGAGCGAGGCACCACCGTCGGCACGGTGGAGCATCTGCTGTCCGCTCTGCGCGGCCTCTGCATCGACAATTGCTATATCGAGATCGATAGCCGCGAAGTCCCGATCATGGACGGCAGTGCCGGCGAGTTCGTCCGCGCCATCGACAACTCGGGCGTGCGCGAACTTTCATCGCCCCGGAAATACATCAAGGTATTGAAACCGATCCGGGTCGAGGACGGACATTGCTGGGGTGAGCTGACGCCGCACTCGGGATTTAAACTCGATGTCGAGATCGAATTTGAAAGTTCGGTCATCGGTCGCCAGCGCATGAATCTCGACCTCAATCCGGGGTCTTACAGAAACGAGATTGCGCGCGCCCGGACCTTCGGCTTCATGAAGGACGTCGAGACGCTTTGGAAATCGGGTTTGGCCCTAGGCGCCTCCCTGGAAAACACCATTGCCATTGGCAATGATCGCGTGATGAACCCGGAAGGGCTGCGCTTTCCGCAGGAATTCGTGCGGCACAAGATGCTCGACGCGATTGGCGACCTGGCCCTCGCGGGCGCCCCGTTGCTCGGAGCCTATCGCTCGGTGCGCGGTGGCCATCGTCTCAATGCGCACGTGCTGCAGGCGCTGTTCGCGGATGCGGACGCCTACGCCATCGTGCACGCCCCGCGCGTTCGAGATGGCATGCCGATCGAGCTGCCGATGGACCACCTGCCGACGAACATCGGCGCGATGACCGGGCAGTTCGCAGCCGAGCGCTCATGACCGATCAGATGGCGAGCGCTCTTGACCTTCGGCGCGCGGCGCGGAGGCGTGGTGTGGTCTTTGTGTCCCGGCGCGAAGATTTCGTGCCAACGGATTGCAGGCAGCCATTGTTTCGGCCCATTGCCCGCCGATGCTCACACCTATTCAGTGCAAGGAGCTGCCGGTTCTCCATCGACCATGATAAGGGGAGCTGGTGAGAGCCCGGGCCAGGAAGTGCGTAGGGGACCCGTCTGGCTGATCGGTTGTGGGACTGAGCTGAGACAAATTTCAGCCGGTCGGAATTCAGCACTTCGGAAGACCCAACGGGTCTCGAGATGTGCCGGGGGAATGTTAATGGCCGACCAGCTCAGGACGCGAACGCAATGGGGTGCCTCCCTGCTTGGGACGTGCATGATCGCGGGTGCGGTCAGTCTGAGCTTCGGCCTGGGCGGATGCGCCTCGTCCGACGCGGCCAAGGCACTCAATCCCGATCCTCCGGCGAAGATGTATGCCGCCGCGGACGCGATGCTTACCAAGGGCCGCCACGATGACGCGGCCAAGAAATTCGAGGACTTGGACCGCGATCATCCCTATGCGCCCGAAGCGCGGCGCGCCATGGTGATGGCCGCTTTCGCCTATTATAAGGCCGGCAAAAATCCCGAGGCAATCGCGTCAGCGCGCAGGTACATAACCTTGCACCCGGGCACCAAGGACGCGGCGCTTGCGCATCACGTCATTGGGTCGGCGTACTTCGACGACATCAAAGATCCAGCTCACGATCAAACGGCAGCCCGCCGCGCACTCGTTGAGTTGAAGGTCCTCGTGACCCGCTACTCGGAAAGTCCATACGCCCGCCAAGCCGAAAACCGCATCAGGCTGTGCGAGGATTCCATTGCCGCCTCGGAGATGCACATCGGCCGGTACTACCTGAAGCAGCGCAACTACGTTGCCGCCATCAACCGCTTCAAGGTGGTGGCTGCCGAATGGCAGATGACGCAGCACGTCGAGGAAGCGCTGATGCGACTGACCGAAGCTTATATGGCACTGGGCGTGCAGCAGGAGGCGCAGGCGACGGCGGCCGTCTTAGGCCACAATTTTCCGCAGTCGCGCTGGTACAAGGACGCCTATGTGCTTCTGCAGCGCGATGGCCTGAAACCGAGCGCCTCGAGCGGCAGTTGGATCAGCCAGCAATGGCAGAAGGTCGTGCCGGGTAAGCAGCCGCCTCCGAGTGAGGCAAAGCCGCCGCCGGCGGGGCCGTTGCCCGCACCCTCGGACCTCCCGCCTGAGCGTCTGCCCGGCCAGGATATCCCGACCGCCAGCACCACCAAGGCGAAGCCGATGGGCCTCACCAGCGCCAACTGACCACCGGCAATACGGTCGGTTCCTGGGAATTCGACGGATCGGCCGCCTCGGCGTTCCGATTAGATCACGCCGCCGCGCATCCTCGCCGCCATTGGTCTGCCGCGTGAGTTGGTGCAAACT
>JBKJYG010000182.1:0-9502 GCA_046715905.1 Hyphomicrobiaceae bacterium
GGTCTCCTCTGTTCTGGAGGACCGCAGCGGCGATCTCTCCCGCCTCGTGGCCTTCGAGCACCCATTGATGCCCATCCCGATCGCCAACGCCGATGAAGTGCGCCGGCCTGATCCCGGTTCGGCGCGATCTCCGGCGCACCCTAGATGGACAGGTCATAACCATCCGCGCGCCGAACGTATCCTGCCCAAGTCACGGGACTTTCATTGATAGGCGGCTACAGAGCGACAATTCGAGCAGCTTCCTGAGGCTGCCTCTGAAAACTCCTTGCAATCTGAGCCCCGACAGACTTGTTTACGGTCCTAGAAGGTGCACCAAGCACCCAAAGACGGACGACGAGGAAACACCCAGGAGTAAACGCATGCGAAGATTATCGGGCGCGCTCGTTCTCGCCACGCTGATGAGCCTTGCCGGCAGCACGGCACAAGCCGAGCCGGTCAAGATCGCCATCATCGAAACCCTCTCGGGAGGCCAGGCGGCGGTCGGCAAGATGTTTCAGTCGGCCGTTAGCTACGGTTTGACCAAGCTCAACGACGAGAAGGTTTGGCCCGACGGCATCAAGCTCATCGAATATGACAATCAGGGCGGACCCTCGGAAGCCGCCGATAAATTGAAGGCCGCCATCAACGACGGCGCGCAGATCATCATCCAGGGCGCCTCCTCGGCCATCGGCGGCCAAATCACCGGCGACGTGCAGAAGCACAACGCCCGCAATCCCGGCAAGGAGATCATCTACTTCAACGTCGGCGCGGAAGCGATGGAGTTCACCGGCGCCAAGTGCCACTTCTACCATTTCCGCTGGAATGGCAACGCTGAGATCCGGTTGCGGGCGTTGATGAGCGCCATGAAGGAAGCCGATGTGCTCGGCAAAAAGGTCTTCGTCATCGGCCAGAACTATAGCTGGGGCCACGATGTGCAGCGGCTCACCAAGGAGCTGGCGTCCACCTACGGCTATAACATCGTTGGCGATGTCATTCACGACGTCAACAAGATCCAGGATTTCGCGCCGTACGTGGCCAAGATCAAGGACGCGGGCCCCGACACCGTCGTGACGGGCAACTGGAGCAGCGACCTGCTGCTGTTGATGAAGGCGTCGGGCGACTCGGGCCTCAAGGTGCGTTTTGCAACCTATTGGATGGACCAGCCCGGTAACGTCGGCAATGCCGGCGCGACCGCGATCGGCCACTATAACGTCTCCAGTTTTTATCCCGAAGCCAATGGCGAGAAGACGCAGAAGTTCGCCGATGACTTCAAGCAGAAGACCGGATCCTACCCGGCCTTCGTGCAAGGCCACACGGTGCACGGCATCTGGGGACTGGGCGAAGCGCTGAAAGCCCTCAAGCCCGGTGCCGATGGCAAGATGTCGACCAAGGACCTTGCCTTGGCCATGGAGAAGGTCAAAATCCAAACCTCGATGGGGGAAGTTGCCATGCGCGCGGAGGATCATCAGGTCCTGCTGCCGCTCGCGGTTGCCACGGTCTCGAAAGACGCCAAGTACAAGGTCGACGGCACCGACATGGGCTTCAAACCCTTGAAGCTCATCAGCGGTCCGGATGCGGCGGGCCCGGTCAGTCCCGCTTGCAAGATGCAGCGTCCCTCGACCTGAGCCACGGCCCCGATTGGGGGGCATAACGAGGGCGCCGATCGGCATCGGCGTCCTCCGGGCAGGCGTGGTCTCTGGAGCGACGCACCTTGGAATATTTTGTTGTTTCGATTTTGAACGGTACGGTTCACGGCTTGCTGCTGTTCATGGTTTCGGCCGGGCTCACCCTTATCTTCGGCATGATGGGCGTGCTCAATTTCGCGCATGCCTGGTTCTACATGCTGGGCGCCTACGTCGGCTTCACCATGACGCGGTTCGTCGGCTTCTGGCCCGGCCTGATCATGGCCCCGATCGTTGCCGGGCTCTGCGGCG
The DNA here is from genome assembly GCA_046715905.1 of Hyphomicrobiaceae bacterium. Lineage (GTDB taxonomy): Bacteria > Pseudomonadota > Alphaproteobacteria > Rhizobiales > Hyphomicrobiaceae. The sequence goes on from JBKJYG010000182.1 coordinate 1,914, forward strand.
TGCTGGTCGAGCGATACATGCTGCGGCGCGTGCACAAATACGGACATGCGCACGAGCTGCTCCTGACATTCGGCCTCGCCTTCATCATCGAGGAGGTGATCAAGCTGTTCTACGGCGATTTTCCGGTGAACTACCAAATGCCGCCGTACATGAAATTTGCGGCTTTCACGCTGTTTGAGACCAATTATCCGTTCTATCGCCTGTTCATCGGCGGCGTGGCGCTGCTGATGTTCGGTGTGCTCTATCTGCTGCTGACGCGAACCCGCATCGGCATCATCGTGCGGGCGGCCACCTACCGGCCGACCACGGTCGAGGGCCTGGGACACAATTTGCCTCTGATCTTCATGGGCGTCTTTGCCGGCGGCTCGGCGCTGGCGGGATTGGCCGGCGCGGTCGCCGGTGCCTTCTTTCCAACCGGGCCGAACATGGCCGTCGATTTCGGGACGCTCGTTTTCGTGGTGGTGGTGGTCGGCGGCCTCGGCTCTCTCGAGGGCGCGCTTATTGCCTCGCTGATGATCGGCCTTTTCATCTCGTTCGCCGTGGGGCTTGATTGGTCGATGGCGGATCTGCTTGCCGCCGTCGGCCTGGGGCCGTGGGCGCGTGACTTTGGCGGCATCCTGACGCTGCAGTTGTCAACAGTGGCGGCCAGCATGCCCTTCCTTCTCATGCTGCTGGTGCTCCTGATCAGGCCCGCCGGGCTGATGGGAGACCGCCAATGACCCGCCGCCAACTCGCGCTCCTCCTCGTGGGCCTGGCCTTTCTGCTGGCGCTTCCGGCCGTGCTCACACCCAACCTCGTCAATGCGGTCATCAAAATGATGATCGCGGCCCTGTTCGCGCTCTCGTTCGCGCTGGCGATGGGCCAGGCCGGCATGCTGTCGTTTGGCCATTCGGCCTACCTCGGTCTTGGAGCCTTTGCCGCACTTCACACGATGCAAGCCGTCGAACAGCGCCTCTTCGAGATGCCGACGCCTTTGATCCCGCTGGCGGGCGCGGCCGTGGGTCTGTTTTTCGGCATGCTGTTTGGCTGGTTTGCGACGCAGCGCTCGGGCGTCTATTTCTCGATGGTGACGCTGGCGCTCGCCGAACTGCTATTCACGCTGGCGCCGACCTGGAACTCCGTATTCGGCGGCGAATCCGGCATTTCCAGCATCCGCGGGCCCTCATGGGGCATCAACTTCGGCAGCGATGTCGACGTCTATTACCTGACGCTCGCCTGGTGTGCCCTGTCGGCCGCCTGCCTGTGGGGCTTCACGCGGACGCCGCTGGGCCGGCTCGCGCTCGCCTTGCGCGACAACGAGCACCGCGTCCGCTTCCTGGGATTCAATACGCATGTCGCGCGCACGCTGATCTTTGCCATCTCGTGCATGTTTACCGGCGTCGCCGGTGCGCTGCTGGCGATCGCGACCGAAGCCTCCAACTACACCATCTTCAGCGCGCAGGCCTCTGCCAACGTCGTCCTGCAGACCTTCATCGGCGGCGCCGGCACGTTCTTTGGCCCGGCTCTGGGCGCGGCGCTGATGACCTTTTTCGCGCGCGTGACATCGGATCTGACACGGTCCTGGCTGCTCTACCAGGGGCTTATCTTCGTTATGATCATGCTGTTCCTCCCCGAGGGCCTGGGCGGCGTGATTGCGCGCCACGCGCGCCTGGTCAAGCGGGGTGCCGCGCGTCAGCTCATTGCGCCCTATCTGCTGGGCGTGCTCGTGGGCTGCCTGCTGCTGGCGGGATTTGTGTTCCTCGTCGAGGTCACGCACGTGCTGATGTCGGACGCCTATCAAGCCAAGCGGCGGTCGGACGGCGGCGCGTTCGTGCCATTCGAGCTGTTTGGCTTCGTCCTGCATCCAGCGTCCGTCCGCACGTGGCTCATTCCAGCCGTGCTTCTCGCGGCCGGCGGTCTGTTCCTGCCGCTGGCGCAAAAGCGGATCCAGCACGCCTGGATCGCCGCCACCGGTCCACCCGATGCGCCCGGCGCGCAAGGTGCGCCCGGCGAGCCGCCGGCGGCACCCCGCGAAACCGAAGGGGCACGCGCCTGATGCTCGACATGAACTCACAAGGTCCCGTTCTCACGCTTCAGGGCCTGCGCAAATCGTTTGGCGAGACCCAAATCATCCGCGGTGTCGATCTCACCGTCACGCGCGGCCAGCGGCATGCCCTGATCGGCCCCAACGGCGCCGGCAAATCGACGCTGTTCAACCTCGTGTCGGGCCATTACGTGCCAAGCGCGGGCACCGTGCTCCTCAATGGCCAGTCGATCGGCGGCCTGTCGCCACACATCATCAACCGGCGCGGGCTCTCGCGCTCCTTCCAGATCACCAATCTCTTCCCACGCCTGAGCGTGGCCGAGAACCTGCGCATCGCGGTCATGGGCCGGCACGGCTATCGCTTCACCATGTTCCGCCCGATCGCGGGTCTCAAGCGCGTCAACGCCGAGGTCGACGAATTCCTGGACAAGCTGCGACTGGGCCGGCGGCGCGACGACCTGGTAAGCGACCTCGCCTACTCCGAGCAGCGGGCGCTGGAAATCGGCGTCTCGCTCGCCACGGGTCCCGAGATCCTGCTGCTCGACGAGCCGACCGCTGGCATGTCGCGCGAGGAAACGGCCTACATGGTCGAACTGATCCGCAGCGTCACCGAAGGCCGCACCCTGCTGGTGGTCGAGCATGACATGAGTGTCGTGTTCGGCCTGTGCGACCAGATATCGGTGCTCGTCTACGGCGAGGTGATCGCCACCGGCGACCCGGTCGCCGTGCGCGGCAACGCGCGCGTGCAGGAAGCCTACCTCGGCGAGGAAGTCGCTGCATGAGACCGCTGCTCGATGTGCAAGGCCTGCACGCGCATTACGACAAGAGTCATATTCTCCACGGCGTCAACATGGTCATCGCGCCGGGCGAGATCGTGAGCCTGCTCGGCCGCAACGGCTCGGGCCGCTCGACCACGCTGAAAACGATCATGGGCCTTGTCCAGCCGACCGGTGGACACGTCCGGCTCGATGGACGCGATCTGGCGGGCGAGCGGGCTTACCGCATCGCACGGGTTGGCATTGCGTTCGTGCCGGAGGAACGCGAGATCTTCGCCAACATCACGGTTGACGAGAACATGCGCATTGGCATGCAGTCCCCGCGGCCAGGGGCGCCGGAATGGGGGGTTGACCAGATGTACGCCTATTTCCCCCAGCTCAGGGAGCGCCGGCGAACACAGGCCGGCTTGCTGTCGGGCGGCGAGCAGCAGATGCTGACGATCTGCCGCTCGCTGCTGGGCAACCCGCGCGTCATCCTGATCGACGAGCCAACCGAGGGCTTGGCGCCGAAGATCGTCGAGGTGGTGACCGAGGTCATCCGCGACATCTGCCGCAAGGGCGTTTCGATCCTGCTCGTGGAGCAGAAACTCACCATCGCCATGCGCGTGTCGAGCCGGCTCTATGTCATGGGGCACGGGCAGATCGTGTTCGAGGGTACGCCCGACAGCCTGCGCAACGCGCCCGAGGTTCGCCGGGAGTGGCTCGAAGTCGCCTGAGGGCACGCCGGACGAGGTGCTGATCCAACGCTTCCCGATGGAGCTTTCCAAGATGCGCTGGACGATGCTGCCGGTGTTCGCGGATTTCGTGCAGTGCCGATCGTGGATGCGATCGAGCCTTGATCGGGCATATCCGATGCGCCACTCTATCGCCAGTTCAGTATATCATCGGCCGAGGAACGGGGAGAACCCACATGCGCATGCAGGGCAAAATCGGGCTTGTGACGGCAGCCGGCTCGGGAATGGGCCGCGCCGGTGCGTTGATTTTCGCCAGAGAAGGCGCGGCGGTCGCCGTGGTGGACCGCGATGAGGCGGCGGCGGCCAGCGTGGCGCAGGAGATCCTTGCCGGGGGCGGCAAGGCGATCGCGATAGCAGCCGATCTCAGCCGCGACGAAGCGGCTCGTGCCATCGTTCACGATACCGCCAAGGCCTTTGGCGGTCTCGATTTCGTATGGAACCACCTCGGGCATCCCGGACCCGCCGCAGTCGAAGGGCTGGAGCTTGCCGACTGGGACGAGGCCGTCACTCTCAACCTGCGATCGCCGCTGATCACCACGGAGGCCGCATTGCCGGAGATCAAGGCGCGCGGTGGCGGCAGCCTGCTGTTCACGGCCTCGACCTCGGGCCTCGTCGGATCGACCTTCAGTCCCGTCTACTCGGCGGTGAAATTCGGGGTCGTCGGCTTCGTGCGCGCGCTGGCCAAGCGCTGCGGCCCGAGCAATATCCGCGTCAATGCGGTGTGCCCAGGGCCAACCGACACGCCCATGCTGCGCGTGTTCGTGGCGCGCCCCGACCAGCAGAGCACGCTGGGCCGCGACAAGGAGGAACTTGTCAGGCAGACCGGCCAGCGCTCGCCCCTGGGCCGGCCCGCACGGCCCGAGGAGATCGCCAACGCGGCGCTGTTCCTGCTCTCGGACGAAGCCTCCTACGTCAACGGCGTGGCGCTGCCGGTCGATGGCGGCATAACCGCGTGACGGGACGGCCGGGATTGCCGCGTCCGTCGCAGCGCCCGCTGCCTCAGGCCCGAAGCCGATCGGCCAGCCGGTGCAGGAATCCCATGCATTTGTCCAATTCGGTGATTTCGACGTACTCGTTGGGCTGATGCGCCTGATCGATGTGACCCGGCCCGCAGATTACGGAGGAGCAGCCGGCCGCCTGGAAGTGACTCGCTTCGGTGGCATACGCCACGGCGAAGGTTTCATTCTGGCCGGCCAACTCCAGCGCCAGCGACGTTGCGGCCGATCCCTCGCCCGAGGCGAACGGCGGCAATACGCCTAGCCGCGTCGTGGTGATGGCACAATCGGGATGCACGGCGCGCATCTGGGGCAAAAGCTCTCGCTCGGCGTAGGCCGCAAGCTCCCGGGCAATCGCATCGGCGTCGGTGCCGGGCAAGGCGCGCACGCCCCACGAAAACGTGCACTTGGGCGGAATGATATTGTGCGCGATCCCCCCTTCGATGCCGCTGACCGTGAACGAGGCATAGGGCGGATCAAAGCGCGCGTTGGTGTGGTGGGCCTTCAGGCGAGCCTCGATGCGCTTGAGCTCTCCCATGAGGTCTGCGGCAACCAGGATGGCGCCGACGCCAAGCTGCGGCTTTGAGGAATGCGCGTCCTTGCCGATGACCTCGGTGCTGAATCGGTAGCCGCCCTTGTGCGCGTCGACCACTGTCATCGTCGAGGGCTCGCCGACGATGACGAGCCGCGGCTTCGGCAGCGTCGTCCCAAGCGCATGGACCATTGGCAGCACGCCGGTGCAACCGACCTCCTCGTCGTAGGACAGCAGCAGGTGAACCGGTTCGCGCAGGCGCCGGCTTTTGAACACCGGCACCATGGCCAGAACGCAGGCGATGAAGCCCTTCATGTCGCACGTGCCGCGGCCGTAGAGGCGTCCTTCGCGCTCGGTCATCACGAACGGATCGGTGAGCCACGGCTGGCCGATGACGGGAACCACGTCCATGTGTGCCGAAAGGCCGATACCGCCCTCCCCTTCACCGCCCAGGGTGGCAAAGAGACTGGTGTGGATGCCGTTTTCGGCCGGCACGAAATGACTTTCGATGCCGGCGTCGGCCAGGAAATCGCGCACCCACTCGGCCATGGGCAGGTTGGTCTTGTGGCTGGTGGTGTCGAAGCCCACGAGCTTGCTCAGGATCTCGACGGGGGTTGCTGGACGGGCAACGGCCGGACTTGCCTGCATGCCATTCCCCTAATTGATGCTGCGCCGCGTGTACGGACTGTCGAGCGAGAACCCGGGAATGGTCACATCGATGAGACCGCCATCCGCCATCTGCATCTGGTAGCTTCCGCCCATCATGCCGGACGGCGTGGCCAATGGACAACCCGACGTGTAGGTGAATGAATGACCCGGTTCGATGACGGGCGTCTGGCCCACGACGCCGGGCCCTTTCACCACCTCGTTCTTGCCATTGGCATCGGTGATCAGCCATCGGCGGGTCTTGAGCTGAGCCCTGACGGTACCCTCGTTCAAGATCTCGACCTCGTAGGCCCAGAAGAAATAGGATTCTTCCGGCGACGAGCGATCCTCCATGAAGGTCGGGGTGACACGAACGCGGATGCCGCGCGTGACTGCTTCATACATGAGCGGGATCCCAGCGTTGATACAGCTGACGATCATATCTTAAGGGCGGCGAGCGCGTGGTCAATGTCGGCCTTGAGATCATCGGGCGATTCCAGCCCCACGGATAGGCGCACGAGCCCGTCGCTGATCCCAAGCTCGGCCCGCGCCTCTGGCTTGAGCCGCTGATGCGTGGTGGTCGCGGGATGCGTAATGAGGCTCTTGGCATCGCCAAGGTTGTTGGACAGACGAATGATCGACAGGGCATTGAGAAACCGGAATGCCGCCGCCTTGCCGCCTTCAAATTCAAATGACACCAAGGTGCTGCCGCCGCGCATTTGCCGCCGGGCCAATGCTGCCTGCGGGTGATCCTCGCGGCCTGGATAAAGCACCTGGCTGACGCCCCGGCTTTTGCGATCCGCCAGATGATCGGCGATGCGGGCCGCCGCGGCGGTCTGGGCCGCCACGCGGATCGGCAGCGTCTCGAGCCCCTTGAGCATCACCCATGCGTTGAACGGGCTCAGCGCACCGCCGGTATGTTTATAGAAGGGGTGCAGGTGATCGCTCACATATTTGGCCGAGCCGAGCACGATGCCCCCCAGGCATCGTCCTTGACCGTCGATGTGCTTGGTCGCTGAATACACCACGATGTCCGCGCCGAGTTCCAGGGGCCGCTGCTGCATCGGTGTGGCGAACACATTATCCACGACCACCTGCGCGCCCGCCTCATGCGCGATCGCCGACACGGCCTGGATATCGACGAGATCGAGACACGGGTTGGAGGGCGTCTCAAAAAAGAACGCACGCGTGTTCGGCTTGACCGCCTTGCGCCAGGCCTCGAGGTTACGGCCATCGACGAGGGTCGATTGCACGCCGAATTTCGGCAGCAGATCCTGCACCACATAAAGGCACGAGCCGAACAGCGCCTTGGCGGCCACCACGTGATCGCCAGCCTTGAGGAAGCACATCAGGGAGGCTGTCACCGCCGCCATGCCCGAAGCCGTGGCGCGGGCCGCCTCGGCACCCTCGAGCAGCTTCATGCGATCTTCGAACATGGCAACCGTCGGATTGGCATAACGCGAGTAGATGAAGCCACCCGCCTCGGTCTTGAAGCGCTCCTCGGCCTGCTCGGCGTTGTCGTAAAGATAGCCTTGCGTCAGAAACAGCGCCTCCGAGGTCTCGTTGAACTGGGAGCGCATGCTGCCGCCGTGCACCAGCCGCGTTTCGGGCGACCAGGACTGGGGGTCAGACAGTGGTGACGACACTTTGGGCACGGGCGCGCTCCTTCTGGCGTGCGCTCAAGGCGGTTGGGCGCAACAACTGCCGACCGGCGCTGCATCGAAGCAAGCGTAAACAAGCCGGACCCTTGCAAGGAACAGGGCGCGCGACCTCTTTAGCGATTTGTTTTACGTGGCTGCAAGCCGGTCGGCCAAATGACCACGAACGAGGACGGGACTTAGCGCCCCGCGCTGCATCGCGTCAAGCCGGTGTCGGTTCCGACCG